>NZ_LEKG01000086.1:0-30671 GCF_001029515.1 Micromonospora sp. RV43
CCCCCACCTGGACGCCACCGGGCTGATGGGCGCGGTGCCCCCGGCGCCGGACACCGGCGACGGCGGCGGCGAGCCGCCCGCCGAGCCGCCTCGACCTCGGCGCGGCGAGCGGGTGGTGCAGCTGCGGCCCGAGCAGACCGGCGACGGATACCGCAGCGTCTACTCCGAGCTGACCCGCCCGACCGTCGGCTCCCGGCTGCGCACCGTCGTACGGGGCACCGGCGAGCTGCTGATCACCTTCGGCCTGGTGGTGCTCCTCTTCGCCGGGTACGAGATCTGGGGCAAGGCGGTCATCGTCGAGGCCCACCAGAACGACCTGAGCAGCCAGCTCGCCCAGGAGTGGGGCGCGACTGCGGACCCGACCGTCGGCCCGACCACCGGTCCGACGGTGAAGCCGAAGCCACCGGCCAAGGGGAAGCCGGTCGCCGGTCTCTACATCCCCAGGTTCGACAAGCACTGGGTCGTGGTCGAGGGGGTCAGCCCGGAGGACATCCGGTACGCCCCCGGCCACTACCCGGACAGCGCCATGCCCGGCGAGGTGGGTAACTTCTCCGTCGCCGGTCACCGCATCCGCTCCACGTTCTGGCGGCTGGACGAGCTGAAGACCGGCGACGCCATAGTGGTCGAGACCAGGACCGACTGGCTCGTCTACCGGGTCTACCAGCAGCGGATCGTCAAGCCGTCCCAGGTGGAGGTGGTCGCGCCGGTGCCGGGCAAGCCGGAGGCGAAGGCCACCGAGAAGCTGCTCACGCTCACCACCTGCAACCCGAAGTTCGACAACTACCAGCGGTTGATCATCCATGCCCGGCTGGACCACACGCAGGCCAAGTCGGCGGGCCGCCCGGCCGAGTTGGAGGCGTGAGCCGTGTACTCGTGGATCTGGCGCAAGCTGCCGTTCGGGCTGCCCGGCAAGCTGATCGGCTCGCTGGTGCTGGCCACCGCCACAGTCGCGCTGCTCTGGTTCGTGGTGTTCCCGTGGGCCGAACCGCTGCTGCCCTTCGACGACGTGCAGGTCACCCAGGACTCCGACGTACCGGGTGACGGTGGGATCACCGAACCGACCGGGCTGCCCGGCGAGGAGGAGCTGCCGTACAGCACCGAGACGAACAACGCCCCACCCTCCACCCCGAACAGGTGACCCCGATGCGCGTACTGGTGATCGACAACTACGACTCGTTCGTCTTCAACCTCGTGCAGTACCTCGGACAGCTCGGCGCCGACTGCGAGGTGCGGCGCAACGACGAGATCGACGTCGCCGAGGTGAGCCGGGTCGGTGCCGCCGGTGTCCTGCTGTCACCCGGCCCGGGCAGCCCGGACCGGGCTGGCATCTGCCTGGACGTGATCCGCGAGTACGCCGGCAAGCTCCCGATCTTCGGCGTCTGCCTCGGTCACCAGGCGATCGGCGAGGCGTTCGGCGCGACTGTCGCCCGCGCGCCGGAGCTGCTGCACGGCAAGACCTCGGAGGTACGCCACGACGGCGTGGGCGTGCTCGCCGGGCTGCCCGACCCGTTCACCGCCACCCGCTACCACTCGCTGGCCGTCCTGCCCGAGACGCTTCCCGACGAGCTGGAGGTCACCGGCCGGACCGCCTCCGGCGTGGTGATGGCGATGCGGCACCGCACGCTGCCGATCGAGGGCGTGCAGTTCCACCCCGAGTCGGTGCTGACCGAGGGCGGTCACCTGATGCTGGCGAACTGGCTTGCCGCCTGCGGCTTCCCGGCGGCGCTGGAGCGCGCCCCGGAACTGGCCGCCGAGGTGGACGCCCGCCGCCGAGCCGCATTCGCCACGACCTAAGCACTCAGTCTCCCGCCACTCAGCCCGCCCCTGCTCATTCGGTCACCATTCAGATCGATCCGCTCGCTCGCGCGGTCATTCGGCCCTGTCACGCTACGCTCCGCCGCCCGCCTTGCGGGCCTCACCGCTCCCGCTGCCGAAAACTCAAGCTCGGAACCGCGAGCCTGCCCCACAAGGCCATTGACTCTGATGATCGGTCAGGGCCCCGTAGGTCGGTAACTAGCGGCTTGCGGGCCAAGACCGCAGGCTGCGGCTCTGCGATGTCCCGCGAGAGTATTGTGCCCACCTTATACCTTATACCTTCTTTGCCTGCCAGGCCTTGACCTGACCCCATAGCGACCTATAGCTTTGCAGCAACTCAGTCGATCAAGGAGTCCGCTTTGCTGCTTCGTAGAATTTCGGCCACCGGTGCAGCGGTTGTCGCTGCCGCTGGAATTGCCCTCAGTGGGTCAACACCCGCACAGGCAGCAGGTGGGACGGCTCACGGCTGCATCTATCCACGAGTTTGCTTCTACAAGACGGAAGCGGATTTCAAGGCAAAGCGAGTTTCGGCCGCTTACCAAGACATTACGTCGACCTGGCAAAACCTCAGCTCAGCAGCATATGGAGCGGACGTCATCTACAACAGTCGGCAGGATGACGTTGCATACATCCACTTCACGAACGGCACAACGGACTGCATGGAGCCAGGGGACACCTTTTACAACTATTACTCAACTGCGGACAAAATCCGGATTTCCTCGTCGTCCGCCTGTTAAGCGAGAGAAAGATAAATTGCAACACGGATGACTGGCACAGTTAGATAAGTGATGGTTCGCTGTTAGCAAGACTAAACGTGTCATTTTCAACTGCCATCCCGACGCTCCTATGGACGTCAAGCTCCGTCGGCTGCCGTCTCGCCGGCGGAGCTTGACGTCTGCGTCCCGAACATGGGTGTGCGGCACCTGCGGGTGTCACCCACTGCCGGGGAGTGTCGTTGATCGTGGTGAACGCGCCAACGAACGACGGGGTTCGTCAGCTCCTGCCGGCCGTCCCGCTACTTCCTCTCTGCCTCCACCCCACGGGCCGCAGCCACCTCTTGATCCGTAGCCCCAGGCGATACAGCCTGCTGCGGCCGTCTTCGTTGCTGAACGGCTCTTGACACAGGGCCCCGGCAAAGTCGTAGTGGTGTCCAACTCGGTGAGCTTGGGGTAGAAGCGCCGTTGTTGGTGACAGCAAGACGGGCATGACCTGTTCGGAAGATCATCAACGTTCCTACGCCATGTTGATCGCCGTTGATCGCCGAAGTGCGCCATGCCCGCGCTGCCGTCATCGCTGATCTCGTCCCTGTCCTGCGCATCGGCTCTGACCGTTGCCGAAACCGCTGGTGGGCTGCCCGAAGCGCTCGCCGGTCTGCCTGATCCACGGGCCCGGCGAGGTGTCCGGCACCGACTGACGGTCGTGGTCACCGCGGCCGTGTGTGCGGTGGTCGCCGGCTATCGCTCGTACGCCGCGATCGCCGAATGGGTCGCCGACGTGCCGGCCACGACGGCTCTCGCCCTGGGCATGGCCCCCGACCGGCGCCCGTCGGAGGCGATGATCCGTCGACTATTGCAGGCCATGGACCCGCAGCTCCTGACCACGGCGATCAGTGTCTGGCTCGCCAGCCGGGCCACCGCCACCATCTCAACGGCTGGCCGGGCGATCGCCGTCGAGTCACCGATCTGACCGCCGCCTGTACCCGCGGACTGATCGACACCACTTCCAGCACCAAGGGCTACTAAGGTGCCGGTAACACCGTCTGGACCTTGTCCAAACGCCGCCGCACCCGCCTGTTCCGCCGGCAGAGATCGGTCAAGCGACACCACGCCGAGATTCCGAGCCCTCGGCGAGCGCGCCGTCTCCACCCTCGAGCCCCGGAAGGTCCTGACCAAGCTCCGCTGCTGCCCCCGCCACGCCACCCCGCTCCTGCAGGCCATTGTCGTTCGTCAAGCCACCGCAGACGCCCGCTACCCACAAAGACGGCCACGTCCAGCAAGAGCCATCCGGCGACGCGACAACCCCGCCTATTTCGCCCTCGGACGATCCCGCGGCGTTCTGACCACCAAACACACGCCTTGGGCCGCGAATACAACAAATGGCGGTGTCCCGGTGCTCCTGGCACCGCCACGCTGCTCATCGGTTGTCAGCCGTTGCTTCGGGTCGGCGGTGCTGTCGGGATCGGGAGCCCGCCTCCACCGCCACCACCCGGCGGCGTACTCGGGGTACCGCTCGGGGTCGCGCTCGGAGGCGTCGGGCTCTCGCTCTGCTCTGGCGCGGCCACGTCGACGTAGATCGTCACCTGCTTCTCCCGGGCGTAGGAGGAGCCGCTCTTTGGGCTCTGCCGGCTGACCCGGCCGACCTTGTCCGGCTCGGTCACCTCCTCACCATCGAGGACGCGCACCTTGTAGCCGGCGTTCTGCAACTGGCGGACGGCCTGGTCCTCGGAGAGCCCCACCACGTCCGGGACCTCGGCGACGTTGCCGCGGGAAACCCTAAGCTTGACGGTCGAGGCCTCGGCGACCGTACTTCCCTCACTCGGCTCGACGTTGATCACGATGTCCTTCTGCGCGCTGTCGTCCACTCTTTCGACCTCGACCTTGAGGCCGAGTGCCTGCAACTGAGCCTGCACATTGGCGACCTGGGACCCCTCCAGGCCCTTGGGAATGGTGACCTGGCCGGGGCCGGCGCAGATCTGGACCGAGACCGCGGTGTTCTTCTCCACCCGCAGGCCCGGGCCCGGGCTCTGGTTGACGACGGTGCCCTTCTTGCATTCCGTGTTCTGCACCGGGTCACCGTTGACGTAGCGCAGCCCGGCCCGGGTCAGCGCCGCCTGCGCCTCGGCCTGCGTGCTGTCCACCAGCTCTGGCACGGACACCTTCTCGGCCCCGGCCTGGTTGAGCCAGAGCGCGGTGCCGAGCGCGATCACCGCGAGCACGCCGAGGGTGGCGAACGCGGCGATGACCCAGGACGAGCTCTTGCGCTTGCCCGGGTCGCCGACCCGCGCCGCCGGCTGCTGGCGGGTCTGCGGGCCCATCATCTGGGTCTGCTGCGCCTGGTGGTAGCCGCCCGCGGCGGCGCCCATCGGCATGGTCTCCTCGGCCGGCATCACCGGGGTGGCGAGCACCGGCCGGCCGGCGGCGGCGCGGAGCAGGTCCGCCCGCATCTCGCCGGCGCTCTGGTAGCGGTTGAGCGGGTTCTTCGACAGCGCCTTGAGCACGATGGCGTCGACAGCGGGGTTGACGTCCGGGTTGATCGTGCTCGGCGTCGGCGGCTGCTCCCGCACGTGCTGGTACGCGACGCTGACCGGGCTGTCCCCGACGAACGGCGGGTGGCCGCAGAGCAGCTCGAACAGCACGCAGCCGGCCGCGTAGACGTCGGAGCGGGCGTCGACCGCCTCGCCGCGCGCCTGCTCGGGGGAGAGGTATTGTGCGGTGCCGATGACCGCGCTGGTCTGCGTCATCGTGGTGGCGCCGCTGGCGAGCGCCCGGGCGATGCCGAAGTCCATCACCTTGACCTGGCCGGTCTGGGTGAGCATCACGTTTCCGGGCTTGATGTCCCGGTGGATGATCCCGTGCCGGTGGCTGAACTCCAGCGCGGCGCACATGTCGGCGCAGATCTCCAGCGCCCGGCGCGGCTGGAGCCGCCCCTCGACGCCGAGGACCTCCTTGAGGGTCCGGCCGTTGACGAACTCCATCACGATGAACGGCAGGGTCTCGCCCGTGGGGGCGGTCTCCTCACCGGTGTCGTAGACGGCGACGATGGCCGGGTGGTTGAGCGAGGCGGCGTTCTGCGCCTCACGGCGGAACCGCATCTGGAACGTGGCATCCCGGGCCAGATCGGCACGGAGCATCTTGATCGCGACATCCCGCCCGAGCCGGAGGTCACGGCCGCGGTGCACCTCGGCCATGCCGCCGTAGCCCAGCAGCTCGCCGACCTGGTACCTGCCACCGAGCAGGCGGGCCTGCGCTGTCATCGCGTCTCTCGTCCTTCGCTCGTCGTCGTACCGCCGCCGGCCGGCAGGAGGCGTACCTCACGACGGTACGACGTGCGGACCGGATAGTCGCCTCCGTACGGCTGCACCGCGCCGGAGGTCACGCTCACACTCGCCGAAGCGGATGCGGTAGCACCGTATTTCCGGTACAGGAACGAAATCACGCCCGAGCAGAGGATGACCAGTACGGCCACCACGATCGCCGTCGTCCACAGCCCGGACCGGGAGCGCCGGGGCGGAGCGGCGGCGGGCGGTCGCGCGTACGCGACGGGCGCGGCAGGCGAGGCGGGTACGCCGGAGATCGGGTGCCCGGAGCGAGCCGCCTGGGAGAGTGCGAGCTTGGCCTGCCGGGCGATGCTCGCCAGCGCGGCGGCGCTCGGCCAGCGCGCGGCCGGATCCTTCGCCATGGCCCGCTCGACGATCGCCCGGACCTGGGGCGGGATGTCGGCCGGAAGCGCCCGCGGAGTGTCCCGTACGTGCTTCATGGCGATCTCGAGGGGGTTGTCCCCCTCGAACGGGCGGCGGCCGGCCAGGCACTGGTACGCGACCACGCCCAGCGCGTAGACGTCCGAGGCGGGGGTGGCGACAGCGCCGGTGGCCTGCTCCGGCGAGATGTACGAGGCGGTGCCGAGCACCGAGCCGGCGGCGGTGAGCTGGCCGACCAGGTCCGAGCGGGCGATGCCGAAGTCGGTGAGCACGAGCGTGCCGTTCGGCCGAACCAGCAGGTTGCCGGGCTTCACGTCGCGGTGCACGATGCCCTTCTCGTGCGCCGCGTGCAACGCGTCGGCGGCCTGCGCCAGCAGTGCCATCGTGCGGGCCGGGGTCAGCCGGCCGACGCGGCTGAGCGTGGCGGAGAGCGCGTCGCCCTCGACGTACTCCATCACCAGGAAGGCGATGTGCTGGTCGCTGCCGAAGTCGTAGACGTCGACCACGCCGGGGTGGTTGATGGTGGCCATGGTCCGGGCCTCGCCGCGGAACCGCTCGGCGAAGCCCGGTTCGTCCAGCAGCGCCGGGAGCAGGCTCTTCACCGCGACGGTACGGCCCAGCACCTGGTCGGTGCCGCGCCACACGTCGCCCATGCCACCGCTGGCGATCCGCTCGTCGAGGCGGTAGCGGTTGCCGAGCTTCACTCCCGGACCGAGCACGTCAGCGCCTCCCGGAGTCGGCGATCGCCGCCGCCATGATCCGGCCGGCGATGCGGGCCGCCTCGGCGCTGCCGCCGCTGCCCGCCTGCTCCAGCTCGACGCAGACCGCGGAGAGCGGCGTGCCGTCCTTGTCCAGGGCGAAGCCGATGAACCAGCCGTGGTCCGGGGTGTTCGGGCCGGACTGGGCAGTACCGGTCTTGCCGCCGACCAGGAAGCCGTCGATGGCGGCCCGGCGGCCGGTGCCCTCCTTCACCACGTTCTGCATCATGTCGCGCAGGTCGGCGGCGACCTGGCCGCTGATCGGGCGGCGCAGCTCGCGCGGCTGGGCGGCGTCGTAGACGGTGGTGCGGTCCGGCCCGAGCAGCTGCTTGACCAGGTACGGACGCATCTGCTTGCCGTCCTTGTTGGCCACCGCGGCGGCGATCATCGCGCCCTGCAACGGGGTCATCCGCACGTTGTTCTGGCCGATCGACGACTGCGCCAGAGCGGCCTGGTCGGTGCTGCCGTCCGGGTTCTGCATGTCGCCGGTGCGGCTGGCCGCCACCGGAAGGCCGCCCTCACCGAGCTGGCCGACGGTGAGGTCCTCCTGCTCGAAGCCGAACTGCTTGGCCTTCTCCTTGACCTTGTCCGAGCCGAGGCGTACGCCGAGCTGGGCGAAGCCGGTGTTGCAGGACTCGGTCACCGCCTCGCGCAGCGTCACCTGCGACTCGGGGCAGATCGACGGCGCGGCGTTGCGGATCGGCTGGCCGGCGCCGGGCGCGGTGTAGCTGGAACCGGCCGGGATGCGGGTCTGCTGCCCGACGCCGTTCTCCAGCGCCGCCGCCGCCATGATGATCTTGAAGGTGGAGCCCGGCGGCAGCGTCTCGGACAGCGCCCGGTTCGCCAGCGGCCGGTCCTTGTCCTTCTCCAGCGTGTTGTACGCCCGGTCCGCCTCGGTGCTGTTGTGACTCGCCAGCGGGTTCGGGTCGAAGCTCGGCATGGACACCAGCGCCTGCACCGCGCCGGTACGCGGGTCGATCGCGATGGCCGCGCCCTTGGTCGCGCCGACCTGGTTGTCGTTGAGCTGCTTGTACGCCGTCTCCTGGGCCCGCTTGGAGAGCGTCAGCAGCACGTTCCCGCCACCGGTCTCGTCACCGGTGAACATGTCCTTGATCCGGCTGGCGATGAGCGCGTCGCTGGTGCCGGCGAGGAAGTCGTTCTCCACCCGCTCGATGCCGCTCGCGCTGCCGTTGACCGGCTTCCAGCCGAGCACGTGCGCGTACATCGCCCCGCCCGGGTAGGTGCGCTGGTACTTCAGCTCACCACCGGTCTCCTTGCTGACCGCGTACGCGGTGCCGCCGACCTCGATGTTGCCGCGCTTGCGGTCGTACTCGGCGACCTGGACCCGGCCGTTGTAGTCGCTGTTGCGGTATTCGTCGGCCTTGTAGGCCTGGATCCAGTTCAGGTTCGCGAACAGCAGCCCGAACAGGACGATCACGACCACGCCGACGCGGCGCAGGGGGGCGTTCACGGCCGGATCACCTCCGTCGGGGCGCCGTGCAACTGCTCGGGCGGACCACCGGTCGGCCGGGCGGCCGGGCCACCGCCGCCGGTCACCGGGCGACGGGCGCCGTCGGAGACCCGCAGCAGCACCGCGATCAGCAGCCAGTTCGCCATCAGCGAGGAGCCACCGGCGGACAGGAACGGGGTGGTCTGACCGGTCAGCGGAATGAGCTTGCTGATCCCGCCGACGATGACGAAGACCTGGAGGCCCAGCGTGAACGCCAGACCGCCGGCGAGCAGCTTGCCGAACGAGTCCCGTACCGCCAGCGCGGCGCGCAGACCCCGCTCCACGATCAGCAGGTAGATCACCAGCAGCGCGGAGAGACCGAACAGGCCGATCTCCTCACCGATGCCGGCGAAGATGAAGTCGGTCTGCACCTCGGGCAGCAGCGCCGGCTGGCCGCCGCCCGGCCCGGCCCCGAACAGACCGCCGGTGCCGAGCGTGAGCAGACCCTGCACCAGCTGGTAACCCCTGTCGTACGGCTCGGCGAACGGGTCCAGCCAGATCTGCGCCCGGTCGTAGAAGTTCGCGAACGGGCCGCCGACGGTGCTGCCCAGCACGTAGGCCAGGTAGGCGCCGCCGAAGAACAGGATCAGGCCGATGAGCAGCCAGCTCACCCGCTCGGTGGCGATGTAGAGCGTCACCACGAACATGCCGAAGTAGAGCAGCGAGGTGCCCAGGTCCTTCTCGAAGATCAGGACCAGGAGGCTGACGATCCACACCACGAGCACCGGGCCGAGGTCGCGCCCGCGCGGGAAGTCGATGCCGAGCACCCGCCGGCTGGCGAGCGAGAGCACCTCGCGCTTGCGCACCAGGTAGTAGGCGAAGAACGTGAGCAGGGCCAGCTTGGCGAACTCACCCGGCTGGATGGAGAACCCGCCGAACTTGATCCACAGCTTGGCGCCGTTGATCTCGGAGAACCGGCTGGGCAGCACCGCCGGGATCATCACCAGCACGATGCCGGCCAGGCCCAGCGTGTACGCGTACCGGGACAGCGACCGGTGGTCACGCAGGATCGCCAGCAGCGCGGCGGCGAGCACCACGGCAGCGAGCGTCCAGGCGAGCTGCCGGCCACCGGTGCCGGCGAAGACGGCCAGGTCCTCCCGTTCGGCGGGCGTGGCCTTGGCCAGGTCGTACCGCCGCAGGAAACCGACGCCGATGCCGTTGAGCAGCGCCACCGCGGGCAGCAGCGCCGGATCGGCGTACGGCGCCAGCCAGCGGATCACCAGGTGCAGACCGAGGAAGACCAGCCCCAGCGCGGCGGCCGGGATCCAGAAGTCGGGCGTGATCGTGTCCAGCGCCTTCGCCTCGACCATCGCCGCGTACGCCGCCACGAGCACCATGGCGAGCAGGAGCAGGGACAGCTCGGCGTTACGCCGGGACCGGGCCAGGCGTACGCCGGACTCCTCGCCCGTCGAAGCGGGCGAGGCGGCCGGCACGGCGGCTGCGGTCACGGATACGTCCTCGGGATCGAGCCGGCACTCACTCCGGCGACCGGCAACCCGCCGGGTCGGCCGGCGGAACGGTGTCGGAGGGTACGGCGTCGGGCGTGATGGTCGACGTCGGCGACGGCGCGCCGGGGGTCGGCGAGCCGGCGGGCGGCGCGGACGGTGTGGGGCTGCCGCTGACCTGTGGGTTCAGCGCGCCCGTCGTCGTCACCGGGGTCGGGCTGGTCACACCGGGCGACGGGTCGGGCGGGCAGAGCGGCTTCAGGTTCGGGTTCGCCGGATCCTCGCTGGTCAGCTCCGCCAGCCGGCGCTCCGCGTCCGGCTCGTTGCGGGCCTGGATGCCCTGCTTCACCCGCTCCTGGGCGGCGAGGGTGAGGTCGTCGAGCCGGGCCTCGCTGCGCGCGTGCACGTCCGACAGGTCCAGCCCGGCGACCTGGCCGGGCACCCCGCGGAAGACCGCGAGCTGGCCGTCGTCGGTGGCGCCGACGTAGTACTGCCGCTGGGTGTACGTCCACCCGCCGAACGCACCGCCTCCGACGATCACCGCGAGCGCCAGCACCATCGCGGCGGTACGCAGCGGCCGGCGGCGACGCCGCTCGGGCTCGTCGTCACGGGTGTCCACCGGTTCCTCGGGCGCGGGCGGCCGGGGGGCGGACAGCGCCGAGGCGCGGGCCGCCGGGGTGGAGTCGTCGGCCGAGGTCGCCATGCCCCGGTCGCGAGCGGCGGCGCCGCCGACGATCGGGGACGCCTCGACGATGTCCTGGTCGGTGGCGTCGGCGATGATCACGGTGATGTTGTCCGGGCCGCCGCCGCGCAGCGCGAGCTGCACCAGGCGTTCCACGCACCGCTGCGGGTCGGGGTACTCCCGCATGGTGTCCGCGATCGTCTCCGCGCTGACCACGCCGGAGAGCCCGTCGGAGCAGATCAGGTAGCGGTCGCCGGGCAGCACCTGGCGGACGCTGTACTCCGGGTCGATGTCGCGGCCGTCGAGCGCCCGGGTGAGCAGCGAGCGCTGGGGGTGACTGCTCGCCTCCTCCGCGCTGATCCGGCCCTCGTCGACGAGCATCTGGACGTACGTGTCGTCCTTGGTGATCTGCGCGAACTCGCCGTTGCGCAGGAGATAGGCCCGCGAGTCACCGATGTGGACCATGCCGAGCTTGCTGCCGGAGAAGAGGGTCGCGGTGAGCGTCGTGCCCATCCCCTCCAGCTGCGGGTTGGCGTCCACGGTGTCGCGGAGCTGTTGGTTGGCGGTGCCCACGGCGGAGCGGAGCGCGTCGACCAGGGCGTCACCGGGGACGTCCTCGTCGAGTGGCGCCATGGCACCGATGACGATGTTGCTGGCGACGTCACCGGCGGCCATGCCGCCCATGCCGTCGGCCACGGCGAGCAGCCGCGGTCCGGCGTAGACGGAATCCTGATTACCGTCTCGGATCAGACCGCGGTCGCTGTGGGCCGCGTAGCGCAGGGTCAGAGTCATGGCCGTAATTCGAGGGAAGTGCGGCCGATCCGGATCGGCACGCCGAGGGGGACGGGGGTTGGTCCGGTGACCTTAGCGCGATCGAGATAGGTGCCGTTAGTCGATCCGAGGTCCTCGACGTACCACTGCCCGTCGCGGGGCAGCAGCCGGGCGTGTCGCGCCGAGGCGTAGTCGTCGGTGATCACCAGGGTCGAGTCCTCCGCCCGGCCGATGGTGATCTGGGCCTCTCCGAGCGTGATCCGGGTGCCGGCGAGCTGACCGGCGGTGACCACCAGCTGGTGGGCGGCCCGGCCGCGCTTGGCCTTCGCCGGCTTCCCCGGCTGCCCGGTCGACGCGCCGATCCCCCGCGGCGCGGCCACCAGCTTGCCCGACCGGGCGCCGGCGAAGAGGTCCCGGCGGATCACGCCGACCACCGTGAACACGAAGATCCACAGCAGGATGAGGAACCCGAACCGGGCGACGGTGATGACGAGTTCCGGCAACGCGGATCAGCCGTCCACGCGGAAGGTCAGCGTCGTGGTGCCGAGCTGGATCATGTCGCCGGGGTTGAGGGCGACCGCCGAGACACGCTGGCCGTTGACCATCGTGCCGTTGGTGGAGCCCAGGTCGGTCAGCACCACCTGGCCGCCGTCGAAGTCCAGCCGGGCGTGGCGCCGGGAGATGCCGACGTCGGGCAGGCGCAGGTTGGCCTGGTCGCCGCGGCCGATCACGGTCGAGCCCATCTGGAGCGGGTAGGTGCGGCCGTCGCCGGAGACGAGGCGGACGTTGCGGCCGCCGCCGTGACCGGGCGGAGGGCCGTAGCCGCCACCCTGGTCGTACGCCGGGTACGCCGGGCCGGCGTCGTAGCCGCCGGGCGCGGAGACCGGGGCGACGTCCCCACCGGTGTAGACCTCGGCGGTGACCCGGAACATGCCGGTGTCCAGGCCCTCACCGCGTTCGACCTCGACGATCACGTCGCCGTAGACCGTCCACGCCTGCTCGCCGATGAACTCGGCCTGCGACTGGGCCAGCTCCTGGGCCAGCGCGGCAGCGTACGGCGCCAGCCGACTGTGGTCGTAGGGCGAGAGATCGATCACGTAGCGGTTGGGCACAAGGGTGCGCCCACCGGCCAGGATCGCCTTGTGCGCCTCGGCCTCCCGCTGCATGGCGTTGAGGATCTCCACGGGGTGGACCACCCCTTTGAAGACCTTGGCGAAGGCCCCCTCGACCAGGCCTTCCAGACGCTTCTCGAAGCGTTGCAGCACGCTCACCGGCTCCTCCTCGGGTCCCGAGGCAATGATGGTATCCGGACACCGCCTCCGCAGCTCACACGCCGCTCGGCCGGCTGCCGTCGGCCCGTTCGTGACCAGGCCCGCGGACGTGCTAAAGTTTCGCCCGCCACGAGCGGTGATCGTTCGTGGCGTGACCAGTGGACAGCGTAATATGTCCCGGCACCCGCCGCAGATGGCGGGCGTGGGATGCGATATGGTGTTCCGGGTCGTGCCACGGGGATGTGGCGGAATGGCAGACGCGCACGGTTCAGGTCCGTGTGTCCGAAAGGACGTGGGGGTTCAACTCCCCCCATCCCCACCAGAACAAGGGCTCCGCAGACAGCGGGGCCCTTGCTTCGTATCGGGGCGTTCCGGACGTCACGCTATGCTCCGATGGTTTCCCTGCCTCCCACGGACCAGGAGTGGCGTGTGACTGTCGCGTTGGTGACCGGTTCCGGCGGTCTGATCGGCTCCGAGGCGGCCCGGCACTTCGCCGGACTGGGTCTCGACGTGGTCGGCATCGACAACGACATGCGGCGGTACTTCTTCGGCGAGGACGGCTCCACAGCCTGGAGCCTGGACCGGCTCGCCGCCGACCTCGGCTCCGCGTACACCCACCACGCCGTCGACATCCGCGACCGCGACGGGCTGGAGCAGGTCTTCAAGCGGTACGGCAAGGACATCGCCGTGGTGATCCACAGCGCCGCCCAGCCGAGCCACGACTGGGCCGCCAAGGAGCCGTTCACCGACTTCGACGTGAACGCCGGCGGCACGCTCAACGTGCTGGAGAACACCCGGCGGCACGCGATCGACGCGCCGTTCATCCACTGTTCGACGAACAAGGTGTACGGCGACCGGCCGAACTCGCTCCCGCTGATCGAGCTGGAGACCCGCTACGAGCTGCCCGAGGACCACCGCTGGTACGACGGCATCACCGAGGACATGTCGATCGACGAGTCGCTGCACTCGATCTTCGGCGCCTCGAAGGTCGCCTCCGACGTGATGGTCCAGGAGTACGGCCGCTACTTCGACATGAAGACCGCCTGCTTCCGGGGCGGCACGCTGACCGGCCCGGCGCACTCCGCCGCCGAACTGCACGGCTTCCTGGCGTACCTGATGCGGTGCGTGATGGAGGGCCGGACGTACAACCTCTTCGGCTACAAGGGGAAGATGGTCCGGGACGCGATCCACTCGCACGACGTGCTGACCGCGTTCGAGGCGTTCTTCCGCGAGCCGCGCTCCGCCCAGGTCTACAACCTCGGCGGCGGCCGGCACTCGAACACCTCGCACATCGAGGCGTTCCGGATCGCCCGGGAGATCACCGGCCGCGAGGCCCGGATCAACTACGTCGAGCAGGCCCGCACCGGCGACCACCAGTGGTACGTGAGCAGCATGGCCCGGTTCGAGGAGCACTACCCCTCCTGGAAGATCACGTACGACGTGCCGATGATCCTCCGCGAGATCTACGAGGCGAACGCCGACAAGTGGGTGCCGAAGGCATGACCACCGGGACCAAGCGCAACGTGCTCGGCGTCGGGGTCGACGCCACCGACTACGCCCGGGCCACCGAGGCCGTGGTGGCGGCCGCGCACGAGCGCCGCCCGCTGGCGCTCACCGCGCTCGCCGTGCACGGCGTGATGACCGGCGTGCTCGACCCGGCGCACAACGCCCGGCTCAACTCGTTCGACGTGGTCACCCCGGACGGGCAGCCGGTGCGCTGGGCACTCAACCTGCTGCACGGCGCCGGGCTCACCGACCGCGTCTACGGCCCGGAGCTGACCCTGCGGGTGCTCGCCCGGTTCGCCGAGGAAGGGCTGCCCGTCTACCTCTACGGCTCCACCGAGGAGACGCTGTCCCGGCTGGTCCCGGCGCTGGAGCGCAAGTTCCCCGCGCTGAAGGTCGCCGGGGTCGAGCCGTCCAAGTTCCGCGCCGTCGCGCCGGGCGAGGACGCCGAGATCGCCGACCGGATCCGGGCCAGCGGCGCCCGCCTCGTCCTGGTCGGGCTGGGCTGTCCGCGCCAGGAGGTCTTCGCGTACGCGATGCGCCCGCTGCTGGACATGCCGCTGATGGCAGTCGGCGCGGCCTTCGACTACCACGCCGGCCTGCTGCGCAACCCGCCACCGTGGATGCAGCGCGCCGGGCTGGAGTGGTTCTGGCGGCTCGGCCTGGAGCCCAAGCGCCTGTGGCGCAGGTACGTCATCCTCAACCCGGCCTACCTGGCCCGGCTCGCGGCCCAGAAGACCGGCCTGTGGAAGGCCACCCCGCCGGCGCCGGCCACCGGGCGACCGGCCACGTTCGACGTCTGAGCCGTACCCCTACGGGCACGGGTACGGGACGAACCGGGGTGCCGTCCCGGATTCGGCGGACGTCGAAACGGGCAAGGCTAGGGGCCATGGATGACCGTCTCGCCCTGCTGCTTCCCGTCGCCGCCGTCTGGCTCGCCGCCGGACTGGTCGCGGAGGGCCTGCCCGGGCTGGACCGCGCCCGCGCGCTGCGCCGCCGTACCGGATGGTTGTCCGTCCTGGTGCTGACCGGCCTCGCGCTCACCGCGGCGGTCCTCGCCGCGGGCCTGCAGAGCGCCGGTGACACCACTGTGGACCGGGCCGCCGCCGCGCTCGGCGTCGCCGCGGTGCCGGCGGCCGTCGTGGCGGTCTGCACGGTACGGCGGGTCCGGCGGCTGCGGTCCGGCGCGGGCGCGTTCGCGGCGGCGCCGGAGACGCCCGCCCCGCACGGGCTGCGCGCGGCGGCAGCGCACCCGCTGATCGCGCTGCCGCTCCAGGCGACGGCGATCGCGGTGCTGGTGGCGGTGCTGCCGGCGATCGGCGTCGACCTGTTCACCGCGCCGGGCGTCGCCGGACCGGTGATCACCGTCGGGGTGCTCGGCGTGTGCACGATCGGAGTACGCCACGCGCTCCGGCACAACCGGCTCGCCGAGCGGGCGATGCCGGCCGCCGAGGCGGTGTCAGCGCGACCGGCTCGCGCCCTGCACGTATAGCAGTTCCAGGATCGCCCGGGTCGCCTCGAACCAGCGGTCCAGCCAGCCGGGCGGGGGCACGCTGCCCTTCGGGGGCAACTCCATCAGCAGGCCGCGCAGCAGCGGGTGGTCCACCAGGGACTCCTGCTGCTCGACCGGCCAGCCGCTCGGCGGGAAGGACGGCTCGGTCAGCGGGTTGGGGTCCAGCGACGGCAGGGACAGCGGCGCCGTGGCCTGCTCGGGGACGCCACTCTCGCGGGCGTCCTCGCCGTCACCGGAGACCACCTCGGTGAGGACGGTGTCCCGGCGGGCACCCCGGTACTTGCCACCGAACCGCTCGGGCTTGCCCGGGCCGCTGGTGAGGTTCTCTGAACCGATCGTCGTCATCCGTCTCGCCTGCCTTGTTCGGTTGCCGATCCGTGCGGTTCAACGAGGCGGATCGGAACTGGCGACGGGTGGCCGCCGCCGCACGGGCACGCGGACGCGAATGGTCCCGCCCGGCGACGCTGCCGGGCGGGACCACATCTCGGTGCCGGTCAGCTCCGGCCGAACACGCCGTTCCGGGCGCGGGCGACGAAGGCGTGCCAGTCGCCCGGTGCGAAGACCAGAGCCGGGCCGGTCTTGTCCTTCGAGTCCCGCACCCCGACCGCCCCGGTCACGTACGCGACCTCGACGCAGTTGTCGCAGTTCGGCCCGCTCTTCGAGCTCTTGAACCACGTCGCCTGCGTCAGGTCCACGGGGAACTCCTTGGTCGCCATTTCCACAGTGGCTCCTCTGCCAGTTTCGCGATGTGTGCGATGGACTCCTCCGGGCGCATGGCCGCTGCTCGAATGTGATCGAAGATGAAGCTGTACTTCTGCAGTTCGTCACTCTTCTCCAGGAAGAGCCCACCCGTGGCGTTCTCCGCGTACACGACATCGGGATCACTCGGCTCGGGGAAGCTGAGGATCGTGAAGGTCCCGTCCATGCCGGCGTGCGCTCCCACCTCGAAGGGCAGGACCTGCACTGTCACGTTCGGCAGTTCGGCCACCTCCACCAACCGCTTGAGCTGGCCACGCATCACCACGTCGCCGCCAACCGGCCGGCTCAGCACCGCCTCATCGAGCACCACCCACAGATCGACCGGATCGTCCTGCGTCAACAACGACTGACGGCCCAGACGGACACGCACCCGTTGGTCGACCTGTTCGTCGGTGAAGTCCGGCCGGGCCGCCCGGATCATCGCACCGGCGTACTCCTCGGTCTCCAGCAGACCCGGCACCACCTGCTGCTCGTACGCGCGGATGGAGCTGGCCGCCGCCTCCAAGCCGACGTACGCGCCGACGAGCACCGTGCTGTACGGATGCCACCAGCCCTTCTGCCGCGCCTCCCGGGCGATCTGCACCAGCTCGTCACTCTCCGCGCCGACCACCCCGTAGATGCGGAGCATGTCGCGTACGTCGCGCGGGGTCGCCGTGGTGTGGCCGGTCTCGATCCGGGAGATCTTGGAGGCCGAGCACTCCAGCTGCTCGGCGACGACTTCGATGGTGATGCCCGCCGCCTCCCGCTGCCGGCGGAGTTCCGCCCCCAGCCGGCGCCGCCGGATGGTCGGGCTGCGCCGTTCGCTCACGGAGTCACCTCGGTGCCGTCCATCGGCTTGCGGGACCACGCTTCACAGTCACCCGGCTACCTCCGGTCGGTCGCGCCCCGGTTCGGCTCCCACCGCGGGCGCGACCGGCGGGCGGCGGGTGTGCGTTCGCGGCAGGGGTGGTGCCGGTCGTCGACCGGCCGCGACGGGCGAAACCGGCGTCCAGTGTGCCGCTCCGATACCTGACGCTTCAAGTTTCGCCGTTTGCGTGTCCGACTCACCTATCAGCAAAACTCGACGTGCAACTTGCATGTCGCGCGTCCCTGATGCAGTCTGTCCGTATGGCGCGGGTTACACACCGTCTTCGCTTGATCTCCGGGCGTGGTGACAACACGGTCCGTGGGACGGCCGGAGGGGAGCCGTCCCGCGCCGTGCGACCTGCCCCGGAATGAAGACCCCGTCGCTGCACGCCAGCTTGGCTGCGGCGGCGGGAGCGGTAACCGGGAGCAGCCGGGTGATGGTCGGGTGGCGGTCCGCCACCGCGGGTACGGCCCGACCAGCACCGACCCACCGACCGCCGGTCCACGAGGCAGACCCCCCGTCACCGGACCGCACCTGACCCCCCGTTCAGCCTCGCCGGTCCCGCCGGCCGACTTCCCAGGAGCCCATGTGCTTCCCCGCTCCGGTGACGTACTGCACGTGACTCGCGCGGCGAGTGTCCAGTTCCTCCGACCGATCATGTTCCGGGTGATCCGGGTGCTCGACTGGCCGACCTACGACGGTTGGCTCTGGCTCGACGGCTACGAGTTGAACGCGGCGGGGGACGCGGTCAACCGGAGGTCGATCTTCGTACTCCAGGAGGGGTTGCGGCAGCTCCAAGCCGCGCCGGCTCCGCGTCAGCACACCGTGCGGACGGCTCGCCGCCCGGCGGTCCGGACCCCGGTCCGGGTCGGCTGACCTCACGATTCCCGGTCGGGAGGGCGTGCCGTCGCCATAGAATCGGTACGCCCACCCCGGCACGTTCCACCCCGCGCGCCATGGACCCTGAACCTGGGATGGTCATGGTCAACTTGCCCGCCGCGCGGCGGCACCACCGGTCCCGTATCGGCTATGCCCTCGGGCTCTTCCTGTTCCTCGTCACCGCGACCGCGCTCGCGCTCGCGGTACGTCATCCCGCCTTCTCCGCCACCCAGCAGCTCGCCGAGCCCGTACCGGCCCCGGAGATCACCGTTGCGGGTGAGAACGGCCGGACGGAGTCCGACACGGCCGACTCCGATGCCGCCGAGTCCGATGCCGCCCACTCCGACAGGTCGGACGACGAGGACGGCTGGGCCGCCGCCGACCCGGCGGAGGACGAGGACGAACCGGCCGCGGGTGCCGGTGGCGGCGAGGGCGCGCTCGCCGAGCGGCCGACCGGCGCCACCGACGACCTCAGCCGGTCGCTGTTCTACTCCGGGCTGCTCGGACTCGCCATCTCGCTGGCCGGGCTGGGCCTGGTCGGCACCCGCAGACGCCAGTGGTGATCGTCAGGGCGTCGTGGTCGTCGCCGGGGCGGAGCCCGGAGTGCTCGGCCCGCTCGTCGGCGGCGCGGGTACGGCCACCACGATCGTGACCCGGTCGTCCTCGCCCACCGGGTAACCGGCCTCGGGATCGGTGGAGATCACCGTGCCGGCCGGGCGGTCCGACGCCCGCCGTTGCACCCGGTAGTCCAGGTCCAGCCGGTCGAGCGCCGCCCGGGCAGCCGCCTCCGGCAGCCCCACCAGCGGCGGCATCGGCACCTCCACCGGGGCGGTCGTGGCCGGCGTACTCGGCGGTGAACTGCTCGGCGCGGCACTGGTCGGCGCGGCGGTCGTCGGGGCGGCGCTCGTCTGTGCCGAGACGCTCGGCACCGGCGGGCCCGGATCGGAGTTCCGGTCGGCGGCACGCAGCGCCAGCCACACCCCCGCCCCGATCAACCCGAGCAGGAGCAGCGCCAGGATGCCGAGCAGGATCGGCATCCACCAGCGGCGCCCGGCCTGCTCGTCGCCGTACCACTCGCTGCCGGGCTCGGGATAGCCCGCCGGACGTGGTGGCGGCACCCCGGCCCGGCCGGACCAGGCGCCCACCGGTTCCTGCGGGGTGGTCGCGTCGAGGGGACGGCGCGGCCCGCCCTGTCCTGCCGGTCCGCCGGGCAACGGACGGGTGGCGTCGCCCGCGTTCCGCGGCATGGCGCGGGTCGCCTCCACGTCCTCCTCGGCGGCGTTCCTCGGCATCGCACGGGTGGCGTCGGCGTCGTGCCCGGCCGCGTCGCGCGGCATCGCGCGGGTCGCGTCGGCATCCGGGGGCAGCGCGCGGGTCGCGTCCGCGTCACCGGCGGGTGGTTCCTGACGGTCGTCGCTCATGGCACGTCCTTTCCCCACCGGGACGGGGCGCACGGCCCTCGATCGTCCACCGTAGCGGTCCCCGGCGACACCGGCTGGGATCAGCGCGCCGCGCTCGTCACGGAGTCGGCGGCAGGGAGACCGTCGGCGGCGTGGACGCCTTGTCGCCGCAGGTGAGCGTCACCTGGTCGTTCCATCGGGCGGTACCGCCGGCCACCGGCTCCTGTGCCGTGACCGGACCCTGGCGCCCGGTGGCGTACCGGGGATAGAGCCCCGCCTCCACCAGGTCGTCGGCCGCGTCGGAGCAGGACAGCGTGCCCACGTCGGGCACGGTGACGGCCGGCGCCGGCCCGGAGACCCACACGGTGACGGTGGTGCCGCGCTTCACCGGGGTGCCGGGAGCCGGTGAGGTGCGCTCCACGGTGCGTCCGGTGCCCGTACCGAAGACCAGCCGCCAGCCGAGGCGGCGCTCGCGCAGGTCCCGGCGGGCCTGCTCGAAGTCGGCGCCCACCACCTCGGGCACGGTGAGCCCGGCCGGGGCGCTGGTGCGCGTACCGGATGGTTGGGCGGCGGTGGCCGGCGGCGCCGTGGTCGCGGAGGCCGATGTGGACGCGGCGGCGGGCGGTGCGGAGTCGCCGGGCGCGGCCGAGCGCTCCGGCTCACCGGCAAGGATCCACCCGACGCTGGCGCCGATCACGGCCAGCAGGGCCACTGCCACACCACCGCCGAGGAGCAGCCTGCCTCGCCCCGGTCCGCTGCCGTCGCCTGCCGGTTGCCGCTCGTCCGTCATGCTCCCCGCCCCGATCATCGACAACCGTATCCGTTGCTCACTGACGGTCACGGCCCGTCGTTACGACTCGCCGCGCCGACCACGGGACGTTACGCTCCCCGGCATGGTCAGACGGGGCTGGGGAGGATCGACAGCCGCCGCGCTCGGCGTCGCCGCCGGCGCGGGTGCCGCGCAGCTCGGTTTCGGGTACGGGCTGGGCATCATCAACTGGGTGCCGGACGGCGCGGTACGGGCCGAGGCGGCCTGGGTGGCGAGCCTCGCCTGGGCGACCTGGATCGCGGCGACATCGGTCATCGTCGGTGCGGTCTGCGCCCAGCGCCTGCGTGGTGGCGACGACGAGTCGCCGGGCACGCTGCCCCGGCTCGGCCTGGCGCTCGCCGCGGGTGTCGGCGCGATCGTCACCGTCCTGCTGGTGGCGGTACCCGCGCGGGCGGCCCGGGTGCCGGACGTCTCCTCGCCGCAGGCGGTCGCCGCCGCGTACGCGGGCGCGGGGCTGGTGCTCGGCGTACTGCTCGCCGTCTGGGCGCTGCACACCCGCGCCGCCGCCACCAACCTGATCGCCACCACCGGCTGGCTCTGGCTGCTCGCCGTGGTGTCGGTGGTCGACGGGGTGATCGCCGGCCGTGGCCTGACCACCGCCCAGCTCGGCATCTGGCAGATCAGCGCGGACCGTGGCGCGTTCTGGATCCGCGACTACTTCTACTGGCCCGGTGCGCTGCTGTCGGTGCTCTCCGCCCTGGTGATCGGCCTGGTGGCGGCCCGCCGAGCCGCCCGCGCACCGGAGATCCGGGTCGGCGCGGCGGCCTCCGGGGCGGCCGGACCGCTGCTCGTCGCGCTGGCGTACCTGCTTGCCGTGCCGCGCCTGGCCGGGATCGCGGCGGAACAGTTGTCGGCCCACCTGATCGCCCCGTACGCGGTGATCGCCGGCGTCGGCGGCTCGATGGTGATGGCCGCGCTGGCTCAGCGCGCCGAGCGCCGGAGCGCCGAGCGGGTGACAGTTCCCCACCAGCGCACCGGCGAGCCGGACCCCGTCGACGGGGAGCCCGCGTCGACCGGCGAGAACACGGCCGAGCCGGGCGGAGAGCCGACCCCAGACGACGCGACCCGGCCGACCGGGTCGGCGTCGGGCACGTCGGCGTCCGGCAGGTCGTCCAGGTCGGCGCCGGACCCGTTGGCCGGTTCGTCAGGGGACGGGATGGCGGAGGGCGAACCAGGCGCAGCCTCCGGTCGGACGGAGACCGAGCGGGGTCGTGCCACCCGGTCCACCACCGGCCGCCGTGGACGCGCCGTGCCACCGCAGCGACAGCCCGACGCATCCGAGCAGGCCGCCCCCGCAGGCCCTCGCGACAAGGGCGCGAACGCCGACGAAACGAGCCCGCAAAGCACGACGCAGGGCGACTCCGCATCCCCGGCTGGCTCGCCCGACCAGGCCGACCCACCCCCGCCCGCCGAGAGCACCCCCCGCCGACGCCGCTGAGCCGCCCCACACCGCCCCGGCTCGTCGATCTTGCAGTTGTGGTCCCTCGAATGTCCCGAAAGGGAGTTTTGTGAGGGCCACGAGTGCAAGATCGACGGAGCGAGGCGGCGGGGCGGGGTGTGGCTCAGTCGACGGGCCAGGTGTGGACGGGTTCGTTGCCGCGCTGGAGCTCGGCGTACCGCTGGACCATGTGGTGCAGCGCGGCCTCCCGGTCCAGGCCCCGGCTCCGCTCGGCCGCCCACACCGTCTCGGTCTGCCAGACCGCACCGTTGCGGCCGGTACGGCAGCGGCCCTCGATCACGCCGAGCAGGCGGTCCCGCTCGGCCGGGGCGACGCCGAACCGGTCCAGCCCCTGCGCGGCCACCGGCAGCAGCGTGTCGAGTACGAGCGTGGTGACCGGCACGTCCCCGAGCCGGGGCCAGTGCAGGACCGCCTCGATGCCGCGCCGGGCGGCGGCGTGGAAGTTCTCCTCCGCCGAGCTGAACGTCAACTGGCTCCAGATCGGACGGTCCGACTCGGCGAGGCCGCGGGCCAGCCCGAAGTAGAACGCCGCGTTGGCGAGCATGTCCACCACTGTCGGGCCGGCGGGCAGCACCCGGTTCTCCACCCGCAGGTGCGGGCGGTCGTTCATGATGTCGTAGACCGGCCGGTTCCAGCGGTAGACGGTGCCGTTGTGCAGCCGCAGCTCACCGAGCGTGGGCACGCCACCGGCGTGCAGCACCTCGACCGGGTCCTCCTCCTCGCAGATGGGCAGCAGCGGCGGGAAGTAGCGGACGTTCTCCTCGAACAGGTCGAAGATCGAGGTGATCCAGCGTTCGCCGAACCACACCCGGGGCCGTACGCCCTGGGCCTTCAGCTCGTCCGGGCGGGTGTCGGTGGCCTGCTGGAACAGCGCGATCCGGGTCTCCGCCCAGAGCTGCCGGCCGTAGAGGAACGGCGAGTTGGCACCGACGGCGACCTGCACGCCTGCGATGGCCTGGGAGGCGTTCCAGTAGTCGGCGAAGCTGTCCGGCGCGACCTGGAGGTGGAACTGGAGGCTGGTGCAGGCGGCCTCCGGCGCGATCGAGTCGGTGTGCGTACGCAGCCGCTCGACGCCGTTGATGTCCAGCTCGATGTCCTCGCCGCGGGCGCCGACGATCTGGTCGTTGAGGACGCGGTACCGCTCGTTGGTGGAGAGGTTGTCGGCGACCAGGTGGCGTTCGGTGAGCGTGGGCAGGATGCCGACCATCATGATCGTCGCATCGGACTTGGCGGCCCGCTCGTCGGCGCGGCTGAGACTGCTGCGCAGGTCCTGCTCGTAGTCGGCGAAGCCGCTGCCCTCGATCAGCCGGGGCGAGGCGTTCAGTTCGAGGTTGAACTGCCCCAGCTCGGTCTGGAACAGCGGGTCGGCGATGTCGGCGAGGATCTGGTCGTTGCGCATGGCCGGTTCGGCGGCCGCGTCGATCAGGTTCAGCTCGATCTCCAGCCCGGTCATCGGGCGGTCGGCGTCGAAGCCGAAGTCGTCGAGCATCAGCGCGAACACGTCCAGGCACCGCCGGACCTTCTGCCGGTAGCGGACCCGATCCTCGCGGGAGAAGGCGCCCTGCTCGACGTCTCTGCCCATGTGTCCTCCCGGCGCCGGTGCGACGGAACCGTACCGTTCCGCAACGCATTGTGAACCATTCACGTGGTGGGCGTAAGTGCGCCCGCCCCGCCACCCGGCTGGACGGGCGACAGGTCTGCACCTGTACCCCGTCACCGCCGTCACCAGCGCGTCAGTGCAGAGAACTTCACGTGACGATTCGCACCGCCGGGGCGTACGCGAGAAGGGCCCGCACCGTCGGGGACGGTGCGGGCCCTGCGGGCCTGTGCCGGGCTCAGCCCTGGCGGATGGCCTCACCCTCGATCTCGATCTTGACCTTGCGGCCGACCAGGACGCCACCGGTCTCCAGCGCCACGTTCCAGGTCAGACCGAAGTCCTCCCGGTCGATCTCGGTGGAGGCGGAGAAGCCGAAGATGTCCTGCCCGAACGGGCTGCGGCCGACGCCCTCGAACTCCACCTCGAGCTCGACCTGACGGGTCACGCCCTTGATGGTCAGCTCGCCGACGAGCACGAACTCGTTGCCCTCGCGGGACTTCACCTCGGTGCTGCGGAACTCCAGCGTCGGGAACTGCTCCGCGTCGAGGAACTCCGGGCTGCGCAGGTGCGCGTCGCGGTCCGCCTGGGCGGTGTTGATGCTGGCCGCCTGGATGCTGGCGGTGACCGAGGACTGCATCGGGTCGTCGGTGACGGTGATGGTGGCGGTGGCGTCCGCGAACTCACCGCGTACCTTGCTGACCATCATGTGCCGCGCGACGAAGCCGACACGCTTGTGCGCGGCGTCCAGCACGTAGGTGCCGGGGGTGGGGATGGTGAGACCCTCCCAGTCGCGGGTAGTCGCCTCGGTGCTGCTGGTCATGATGCTCTCCTCCGGAGAAGAATGTTTAGGAGCCCAACGACTGACTGAACAACTATAGTTGAGACAATATTCCCCGTGTCAAGTGTTGCTAGGATGGTGGCGTGGACCAGAACGTGTTCGACGACCCCCGGATCACCGCCGTCGGCCTGCTCGTCGAGGCGCACGCCGGGCTCGCCGCCCGGTTCGCCGCCCAGTTCGAGGAGCACGGCCTCTCCCCGGTCGAGTTCGAGGTGCTGACCCGGCTCGCCCGCTCACCCAACAACCAGCTGCGGATGACCGACCTGGCCGCGCAGACCTCGCTCTCCACCAGCGGCGTGACCCGCGTGGTCGACCGGATGGAGCGGGACGGGCTGATCTGCCGGCGTGCCTGCCCGTCCGACCGGCGCAGTTCCTTCGCGGTGGTGACCACCGCCGGGCTCAGCCGGCTGGACGACGTCCTTCCCGGCCATCTGCGGATCATCGAGCAGTGGTTCACCAGCCAGCTCGACCCGGCGCAGCTCGACGGGCTGCTGGACGGGCTGCGCCGGGTACGCGACGCGGTCCATCCGGGTGCCACCGCCGGCAGCACCGAGCCGGTCGAGGACGCCGCCTGACGGTCCGCGACCTGCGGGCACTACCTGCCGGTCACCGGCAGAATGACCGGCAGAACCGCCCGAACGGCCGGACAAAGCGGTCCACATATTCGCGAATCGGTCGTCCGACCTCGGTAGTCTTCCGGCAGCGGGGGGCACCGGGGGGTGCTGGCGCGAGCGTGGAGCGAGGGGCAGTACCAGGGGGCTACTTCGCTCGCGCCACCCCCGCGCCCTCCGCCCCTCCCGTGCCGGCCGACGCGCAGTGCGGCCACCGCGACCCACCGGGGTGACGACAAGACGCTCATCGCCCCCGTCGGGCCGTCAGGGAGAACAGCAACTCCTCCTCCTGCGGCAGCAGGCTGACGCCGGTGACCTGTCGTGCCGCGTCCAGCCGATCCAGCACGGCCGGATCAGCGGTGCTGACCGCCAGCCCCACCAGCGCCTCGACCAGATCCCGCCGGTCGGCGACACCCTCGGCCGCGTCGGCAGCCGCGGCGAACCACTCCGCCGCCAGCTCCCGGTCTCCCCGGTGCAGCGCCACGTGCCCCTCGATCAACCCGCGCAGCGCGTCCTCGGTGCGCGCGTCCCCACCCGGGCCCGGCGGATCGAGCATCTCCACGGCCGGTGGACGGCGCCGGCCCGGCACCACTCCCGACGGCCACAGCTCGGCGATCGTGGCCAGCGCCTCGTCGGTGCGCCCGGCGTGGGCGAGCGCCAGCCCGACCGCGCCGACCGTCCGGCGCCGCCGCCCGGGATCACCCAGCTCCGCGAGCGCGGCCGCCACCCGGCGACCCTGCTCGACCGCCTCGGCGTATCGGCCCTCCAGGCGGGTCAGCTCGGCCTGATCGGCACGCGCCAGCACACGCAGGCGCTGGTCACCGCACTGTGCCGCCAGGCGGTCGACAGTCGCCAGCCGCCGCCGGGCACCGGCCAGCCGACCTTCGCGTACGTCGTGCCAGGTCAGGTGCGCCTGGGCGACGGCCATCTCGCGTACCCGGTGGTGCCGGGTGGCCGAGGCCAGTGCGGCCTCGGCCTGCTCGCGGGCCTCGTCGTGCGCGCCGAGCCCGAGCAGCAGCGCGCAGAGCACGGACCGGGCGGACAGTTCGCCGGTCACGTCTCCCGCCTCGGCGAAGACGACCAGGGCGGCCCGGGCCGCCGGGAGTTCCTCCGCGCCCGCGCCGTGCTCGGCGGCGAGCCGGGCCGCGCCGAGCATGGCCCAGGCCCGCAGCGTGGGCCGGGCACCAGCGGTACGCGGATCGGCGAGCAGCCGCCGCAGCCGGCGCCGGCCGGACACGTCCCGCCCGCGCAGCCGCCACCATCGGGGCAGTGAGGCGGCGAGCAGGAGCGCGGTCTCCGGCGCGTGCTCGGCGGCGTACGCCAGCGCGGCGGTGATGTCGCTCGTCGCCTCGTCGAGCACGTGCACCGCGCCGGACATCTGTGCGCCCACCAGCCCCGGCGCGGTGCGGTGGACCAGACCGGCGATCACCGCGGCGTGCCGCATCCGGATCCGGGCGGTCTCGCCCTCCAGGTCGGCCTGTTCCGCGGCGAAGTCACGGACCGCGTCCAGCAGACGGAACCGGAACGGGCCGGTGCCCCTGACACTCAGCAGGCCCAGCTCGCGCAGCCGGTCCAGCATCGGCGCGGCGTCCCACCGCCGGCCGCCGTCGGCGAGCAGATCCTCGGCCAGCTCGACCGACCAGCGGTTACGGAACGCGGACAGCCGCCGCAGCGCCGCCCGGTCGGCGTTGGCGAGCAGGTGATAGCTGGTCGCCACGGCGTCGCGCAGCGTCACAGTGCCGGCGGACGGGTCGGCGGGCTCCCAGCCGGGGCGTACGCCGGTCAGGTCCAGGACGCGGTCGCCGTAGCGGTCGAGCAGCTCGGTGACGTCGAGAATGCGTCCCCGTGCCGCCATCAGCTCGATGGCGAGCGGCAGTCCGCCGAGCCGGCGCACGAGCGCGGCGAGCGCCGGCAACTCGGCCGGGGTCGGTGGTTCCCGGCGGGCCTGGGCGAAGCGGGCGGCGAACAGCGCCGCCGCCGGCCAGCGGTCCAGGTCGGCCCGGTCGGCGGTTTCGGTGCCGGCCGGCGGTACGTCAAGCGGCGCGACCGGTCGGACCATCTCGCCGGCCAGGCCGACCGGGCGGCGGCCGGTCACCAGCACCCGCAGCGTCGGCACGGCGGCGGTCAGGACGCGGAGCGCCTCGGCCACCGGCTCCGGCGCCCGGTCGACGGCGTCGACGAGCAGCAGCGCCCGCCGGTCGCCGATCCGGCAGGACAGGTCGGCCAGCCGGTTCACGCCGAACATCGACGCCGACGCGGCGAGCACGTCGGCGGCGTCCGAGCCCTCGCCCACGAGCACCCCGGCCACGCCCGCCGGGTGGCGGGCCGCCACCGCGTGCGCGACGGTGACGGCCAGCGCCGTCTTGCCCACCCCGGCGAGCCCCACGAGGCTCACCACCGGGTACGCGTCGAGCAGCCCGGACACCTCCGCCACGTCCCGTTCCCGGCCGAGCAGCGGTACGGGCTGGGGCAGCGCCACCGGCGGATCGTCGGCGGCGGCACCGGCTGCGGGGAGGCGGGATGCCGCGGGCCGGGCGGTGTCGACGAACTCCCGCCGCTCGTCACCGCTCAGGCCGAGCGCGTCGGCCAGCAGGTCGACTGTGGTGCGCTGGGGGCGGGTGGCCCGCCCCCGTTCCAGATCGCGGACCGTCCGTACGCCCACGCCGGCCCGGCCCGCCAGCTCGGCCTGGGTCAGGCCGACGGCGAGCCGGTGCCCGCGCAGCAGGTCGGCCAGACCGGTACGACCGCCTGGGCCCCGCGCACGGTCATGATCCGGAGTCATGGGCACGAAGATTACGGATGGACTCCGACGCTCCACAGCCCATCGTCAACCACCCGACCGTCCACTGCCGATATCCGACAGGGCGCGGTTCCGGGCGTCCTCACATGCCGAGATCGCGCGCGATGATCATGCGCTGCACCTCGCTGGTGCCCTCGCCGATCTCCAGGATCTTGGAGTCGCGCCAGAAGCGGGCCACCGGGTACTCGTTCATGAAGCCGTACCCGCCGTGGATCTGCGTCGCCTCGCGGGCGTTGTCCACAGCGACTGTGGAGGCGTGCAGCTTGGCGATGGCCGCCTGGCGCTTGAACGGCTCGCCGGCGAGCATCCGGGCGGCCGCGTCGTAGTAGGCCAGCCGGGCCGTGTGCGCCTTCATCTCCATGTCCGCGATCTTGAACTGGATGGCCTGGTAGTTGCCGATCGGCTGGCCGAACGCCTGGCGCTCCTTCGCGTACTTGATCGACTCGTCCACGCAGCCCTGGGCCAGGCCGACGGCGAGCGCCGCGATGGCGATCCGGCCCTCGTCCAGGATGCGCAGGAACTGCGCGAAGCCCCGGCCGCGCTCCCCGAGCAGGTTGGCCGCCGGCACCCGGCAGTCGTCGAACGTCAGCTCGTGGGTGTCCGACGCATTCCAGCCGACCTTCGAGTAGCCGGGCGCGACGGTGAAGCCGGGCGTACCCGACGGCACGATGATCGTGGACAGCTCCTTGCCGCCGTCCGGCCTCGTACCGGTGACGGCGGTGACTGTGACCAGCGCGGTGATGTCGGTGCCGGAGTTGGTGATGAACGCCTTCGAGCCGTTGATGACCCACTCGTCGCCGTCCAGGACCGCGCGCGTCCGGGTGCCGCCCGCGTCCGACCCGGTGCCCGGCTCGGTGAGCCCGAACCCGGCCAGCGCCTCACCGCTGAGCAGCTTCGGCAGCCACTGCGTCTTCTGCTCCTCGGTGCCGAAGCGGTAGATCGGCATCGCGCCGAGCGACACCGCCGCCTCCAGCGTGATGGCCACGCTGGAGTCCACCCGGGCCAGCTCCTCCAGCGCCAGGCAGAGCGCGAAGTAGTCGCCGCCCATGCCGCCGTGCTCCTCCGCGAAGGGCAGCCCGAACAGGCCCATCTTGCCCATCTGACGGACGATCTCGTACGGGAAGGTGTGCTGCTCGTAGTGCTCGGCGATGGTGGGCGCGACCACCTCGCGGGCGAATTCCCGGACGCTCTCCCGCAGCGCCTGCTGCTCCTCGTCGAGCCGGAAGTCCATGTCGATCCTCCTGGAAAGGGCGGGCCGCCGGGCGCTCGTGACGCCGGGAGCGGCTGAAGCGTTAGGAGGGGCCCCTTTACATGCACCAGGCGTTAAGAGGGGGCCCTTCCTTACCGGGTCAGACGGGGGTGACGCCGTGCCGGCGCCGGGAGAAGTGCCGCTCCTTGCCGCGCGCGGCGGTGAACCGGCGTACCAGCTCGGCGCGCAGCTCGTGCGGCTCGACGATCGCGTCCACCACCAGCTCGCTGGCGAGGCGGACCACGTCGATGTCGCGCTCGTACTCCTCGCGCTTCGCGGCCACGAACGCGGCCCGCTCGGCCTCGTCGGAGATGGCGGCGATCTTGTTGGCGTAGACCGCGTTGACGGCGGCCTCCGCGCCCATCACCGCGATCTTCGCGGTGGGCAGCGCGATCGTGGCGTCCGGCTCGAAGCCGGGACCGGCCATCGCGTAGAGACCCGCGCCGTACGCCTTGCGGACCACCACACAGATCTTGGGTACGGTCGCCTCGGAGATCGCCGTGATCATTTTCGCACCGTGCCTAATGATCCCCTGCCTTTCCACCGCGCTGCCGACCATGAACCCGGGCACGTCGCTGAGGAACAGCAGCGGCACGTTGAACGCGTCGCAGAGCTGCACGAACCGGGTCGCCTTGTCGGCCGAGTCGACGAAGAGCACGCCGCCCTTGAACATCGAGTTGTTGCCGACCACGCCGACGACCTCGCCGTTGAGCCGGCCGAACCCGATGGTCAGCTCCTTGGCCCACAGCGCCTGGATCTCGAAGAAGCTGCCGGAGTCGAGCAGGCCCTTGACGTACCGGCGCATGTCGAACGCCTGCCGCTCGCTGGCCGGGACCAGCGCGGCCAGGTCGGCCTTCTCCGGCGCGGCCACCGCCTCGGCCGCCGGCGGGTCCTGCTTCCAGTTCGACGGCAGGTAGGACAGGTACGTCCGCACCACGTCGAGCGCGTCGTTCTCGGTCTTGCAGAGGAAGTGCCCCACGCCGGACTCGGCGCAGTGCACCTTGGCGCCGCCCATCGCCTCCAGCGTGGTCTTCTCGCCGGTGACCATCTCGACCATCCGGTCGGAGCCGAGGTACATGCTGGCGTTGCCGTCCACCATGGCGACCACGTCGCAGAACGCCGGGATGTACGCCCCGCCCGCCGCGCTCGGCCCGAACAGCGCGCAGACCTGCGGGATCGAGCCGGAGGCGCGGACCTGGTTCCAGAAGATCTTGCCGGCGCCGCGCCGGCCCGGGAACAGGTCGACCTGGTCGGTGATCCGGGCGCCGGCCGAGTCGACCAGGTAGACCATCGGGACGCCGGTCGCGTAGGCCCGCTCGATGATCCGGATGATCTTCTCGACGGTACGCGCACCCCAGCTGCCGGCCTTGACCGTGGAGTCGTTGGCCATCAGGCAGACCTGGCGGCCGTCGATCGTCGCGGTGCCGGTGACCACGCCGTCGGCGGGCAGCCCGTCGGCCATCGCGTTGGCGTAGAGCCCGTCCTCGACGAAGGAGCCCTCGTCGACCAGGTACGCCACACGCTCGCGGGCGAACAGCTTCCCCTTCGCGGCGTTTGCCGCGTGGTACTTGTCCGCACCGCCGGCGCGGGCGCGCTTGCGTAGCTGCTCCAGAGCTTCACCGTCGAGCGTCACGCCGACTCCCGTTGCCACGGCCCCCGCACAGGGCGCCCACCGACCTGAACGATCGTTAGGCTACCCCACCCGCACCATCCCCGGC
>NZ_LEKG01000087.1:0-30380 GCF_001029515.1 Micromonospora sp. RV43
GGCGTCAGCTGGTGGGGTTGGGTGAGGAGGAGGTGCGGCGGCTGCGGGGCCGGGACATGGCGATGATCTTCCAGGATCCGTTGTCGGCGTTGCATCCGTACTACTCGGTGGGTAGGCAGATCGCTGAGGCGTACCGGGTGCATCATCCGAGGGCCGGTCGGCGGGAGGCGCGGACGCGGGCGGTGGACATGCTGGGCCGGGTGGGGATTCCGCAGCCGGCGCGGCGGTTCGATCAGTATCCGCATGAGTTCTCGGGTGGGATGCGGCAGCGGGCGATGATCGCGATGGCGTTGGTTAATGATCCGGATCTGCTGATCGCGGATGAGCCGACGACGGCGTTGGATGTGACGGTGCAGGCGCAGATCCTGGATCTGCTGGCGGATCTGCAGGAGGAGTTCCGGTCGGCGATCGTGTTGATCACCCATGACCTGGGTGTGGTGTCGCAGGTGGCTGATGACGTGTTGGTGATGTATGCGGGCCGGGCGGTGGAGCACGGGAGTGTGGAGCGGGTGTTGCGGGCGCCGCAGCATCCGTACACGTGGGGGTTGTTGTCGAGTGTGCCGTCGTTGCACGGTGACGCCGATGCGGACCTGCTGCCGATTCCGGGTAACCCGCCCAGTCTGATCAACCTGCCGTCGGGGTGCGCGTTTCATCCGCGGTGCCGGTGGGCGGACGTGAACGGCGACCGGTCCCGCACCGAGGTACCGGAGCTGGTTCCGGCGGGGGAGGCGGGTCACCTGGCGGCGTGTCACCTGCCGGTCGCCGCGCGGGAGCGGATCTATCGCGACGAGGTCGCGCAGGTGGGGGTGGCCCGATGAGTGCTGACCGGGACACGACGGGCGCGGTCGACGGCCGGCGGGGTGAGGCCGTCCGTGCGGCGCCGGGCGGCGAGCCGCTGCTGTCGGTACGCGGCCTGACCAAACACTTCCCCGTGCGGCAGGGGCTGCGCGCCACGGGTGCGGTGCGGGCGGTGGACGGGCTGGACTTCGACGTGCGCCCCGGCGAGACCCTCGGCCTGGTGGGGGAGTCGGGGTGTGGGAAGACCACGACCGGGCGGATGCTCGTGCGGCTGTTGGAGCCCACCGCCGGGTCGATCGAGTTCGCGGGGCGGGACATCACCCACGCGGGGCGTGGTGAGCTGCGCGGGTTGCGGCAGGACCTGCAGATCATCTTCCAGGACCCGTACGCGTCGCTGAATCCCCGCCACACGGTGGGGCGGATCGTGGCGATGCCGTTGCAGGTCAACCGCATCACCCCACCCGGCGGCGTCAAGAAGCGGGTCCAGGAGCTGCTGGAACTCGTGGGCCTGAACCCGGAGCACTACAACAGGTATCCGCACGAGTTCTCCGGCGGGCAACGCCAGCGCATCGGCATCGCCCGCGCCCTCGCCCTCAAACCCAAACTCATCGTCGCCGACGAACCCGTCTCCGCCCTCGACGTGTCGATCCAGGCGCAGGTCATCAACCTGCTACGCAGCCTGCAACAAGATCTCGACCTGGCGTTCGTGTTCATCGCCCACGACCTCGCCGTCGTGCGGCACTTCTGCCACCGCGTCGCCGTCATGTACCTCGGCAAGATCGTCGAGATCGGCGACCGCGACACCATCTACACGCGGCCCCAGCACCCGTACACCCGGGCGTTGCTGTCGGCGATCCCGGACGTCACCACCCTCGGCCCCGCCGGACGCATCCGCCTCACCGGAGACGTGCCCACCCCCCTCAACCCGCCATCCGGCTGCCGCTTCCGTACCCGCTGCTGGAAAGCCACCGACCGGTGCGCCACCGAAGAACCGGCGCTGACCACCCGCGACGACGGCAGACAGCTCGCCGCCTGCCACTACCCCGAGAACGAGCCCACAAGCTCCCGAGAGGATGCGGCGGTGGGAGCCACCCCCGAACCCGGCAGCAACGAACGCACCTGACCCACGACGGGGCCGGGGGCGACCGTGCCCGGCGCAGGGATCAAGCCTGACCGCCCGGAGCCGGGCACGGTCGCCCCCGGCCCTGAACGGTGACCGGAGCCCGAACAGTGACCAAGGACTAAGCAGCGCGCCACGAATGGGAGGAAAGCGCAGAAGCCTGCGGACCCATCAGCAGCATCCCCCCGTCCACCGCCCACGACGCCCCCGTCACGTACGCCGCAGCCGGCGAGGCGAGCATCGCCACCACCGCTGCCACCTCGCGGGCGTCACCGGGGCGCCCCACCGGCACGCCGGGACGCTCCTGCGTGAACGGGTCGACGTCCTCCTGCCCGGTCATCGGCGTGGCGATCTCGCCCGGCGCCACCGCGTTGACTGTGATCCCGTCGGCCGCCAGTTCCTGCGCCATCACCTTGGTGAGCAGGCCGAGCCCGCCCTTCGCCGCGCAGTACGCCGACGAGCCGACCCGGGGCGCGTGCTCGTGCACGCTGGTGATGTTGATGATCCGGCCACCTCGCCCGGCCGCGCGCATCCGCCGGGCGGCCCGCTGCGAGCACAGGAACGGCCCGTCCAGGTCCACCGCCAGCACGTCCCGCCACTTCTCCCAGCTCACGTCCACGAAGGGCTCGGACAGGCCGGTGCCGGCGTTGTTGACGAGTACGCCCAGGCCACCGAGCCGGTCGGCCAACTCGTCGACCACCGCCGCCGCTTCGGGCAGCCGGGTCAGGTCCAGCTCGGCGGTCTCGCAGCGGCGGCCGGTGGCGCGTACCTCGGTGGCGGTACGGTCGGCGCCCGCCGCGTCGCCGTACCAGGTGATGCCGATGTCGTAACCGGCCCCGGCGAGCGCCACCGCGCACGCCTTGCCGATGCCGGAGTCCGCGCCGGTGACGATCGCGACGCGGTCGTAGTCCTCGTATCGTTCGGGCATGTCCGCGCACTACCCGCGGGTGGCGACCTCAACCGGCCGGACGACCCCGGCTCGCCCGGCGGTTTCGTCGTAGCCGCTCGCTAGGGTACGGGCGTGATCGCCGATGACTCCGACGCTGTGACAATCCGCTTCCTGCGCATGATGTGTGCCGAGATAGGCACCGAACGGGTGGGTGAGGATTCGCTCGGCCGCACCGTCGACCTCGCCCGGCGCTTGTGGGGCACCGGTGACGCCGCCGACGCGCGACTCGCCGACGCCCTGCGCGAGCTGCACGGCGAGCCGGTCGACCTGGCCGATTCGCACGATGTGGCGGGTGCCGCGAGCGCTCTGACGGCCGACGCCGGGCTGCTCACCGAGCCGGACCCGCGCGGCGCGGCGACGGCCCGGTTCGCCGCCAACGCCCGGCGGCTGCGCACCGGCGAGATCACCCCGGCCGAGTTCGACGAGCTGATGGCGCGCGACCGCACCGACCCCGACGCCTGACGACGAGCCGGGCGGCTGCCGGCGTCGTCGCCGGACGCCCGGAGCCTGCGCCACGCCGCGCGACCGGCCGTCACCACGCCGGCGGGTCAGCCCGTCCGGACCGGCACGGCCAACTCGGGCGCGTCAACGGTGAGCGGCGCCGTCCGTGACGGCACGCGCCACTGTTCGGCCAGCGCCGCCGCCAGCTCGTCCAGCATCCGGCGCACGGTCGGCGCCGCCCCCTCGTGCATCGCCTCGACCACCACCAGCACCTCGGTGGTGCCGGCCCGTACCGCTGACGTGCCGCTCTGCCGGTGGCACCAGCGCCGGGCGTGCGCGTTCCCGCCCTGGTCGGCGAAGATCACCTCGCCGGGCGCGGGCTGCTCGCTGTCACCGCCGAGCCCTAGATAGGACTCCGTGCCGTCGGCCGGGCGCACTGTCAGGTCGCCGCCGATCCGGGCCAGGTCGAGCACTGCGACCGGGACCGCGCACCGGACCGAGAGCGCGTTGCCGAGGTCCACGAGCGGATGCAGCCGGGGCAGGTCCCCGTCCCGCCGCAGCCGGCGCAGCAGCGACTCGGCCGCGCAGCGGTAGCGGGTCGGCGGGCAGCCCATCCGGGCGAACGCGCGACGCCACGCCTGGATCTCCGGGAAGCCGCCCTCCGGCCCGGCGGCGAGCCGGTCCCGGGCGGCGCCGAGATACCCGGCCAGCCGGGGCGTGACGTCGATGTCGGGCGTGACGCCGGTGGCGTGCAGGACGCCGCAGGTCAGTTCGGGAAAGGCCGACCAGATCTCGGGGGAGTGCCGGAAACGCACGGGAAGACTCCTTCCAGGTGCTGAGGGCTAGGCGGTGAACGCGAGGCCGAGGCCCAGGACGAGGAAGCTGCCGGCGAAGGCGTGCCGCATCAGCCCGGTCAGCCGGGGCCGGGACAGCACCCGTCGGCGCAACGCCCCGGCCAGCAGCGCGTACCCGGTGAACACCAGCAGCGTGACGGCCATGAACACCAGGCCACAGGCGAGCATGCGCGCTGTGGCGGCGGGCGCGTCCGGCGGTACGAACTGCGGCAGGAACGCCACGAAGAACACAGTCACCTTCGGGTTCAGCAGGTTCAGCAGCACCCCGTCCCGGAACACGGCCGCCGCCGGACGCGGGGGCCGGTCGCCGTCGAGGGCGAACGTGCCCCGGTCGCGCAGCGCCGACCAGGCCATCCAGAGCAGGTACGCCACGCCCAGCCAGGTCACCACGCGGAACGCCGGGGTGCCGGCGCGCAGCAGGGCGGCCAGTCCGGTCACCGCGGCGATCACGTGCGGGACGAGGCTGAGCGTGCCCCCGGCGGCAGCGGCCAGGCCGGCCCGGCGTCCGGCGGTCACAGTGGTGGCGAGCGTGTGCATCACCCCGGTGCCCGGAGTGATCGCGACGACGAGCGACGTCAGCAGGAAGGCGACTGTCATGCGGTCCAGCCTGTGCCCATAATGGTCCGATGGACAGGGCCAAAGCTGCCGTTCCCGAGGAGTCCAAAGCGGCCGGCGCGGACTTCCTCCAGCTCGATGTCGGCGAGGCGCCGCCCGGCGGCCGCGCGGACTGGCTCGCGGCCCGGCTGCGGTCAGCCATCGCCGACGGACGGGCGCCGGTGGGCACCCGTCTGCCCGCCAGCCGGGTGCTCGCCGCCGAGCTGGGTGTCTCCCGCGGTGTGGTGACCGAGGCGTACCAGCGGCTGGCCGAGGACGGGCAGGTGGCGGGACGCGGCCGGGCCGGAACGGTGGTGGTCGCCACGCCGGCCGCCGTGGTCACCCGGCCGCCCGAGCCGAGGAGAGCACCGCAGGTGTTCGCCACCCGGCCCGGCGTCGACGCGTTCGACGAGCTGCGCGCCGTACCGGCGCAGGTGGACCTGACTCCCGGCGTACCCGATCTGGCGGCCTTTCCCCGCGCGGCCTGGCTGCGGGCCGAGCGGGCCGTGCTGCACCGGATGACGCCCGCCGCGCTCGGCTACGGCGACCCGGCCGGCACGCCCGCGCTGCGGCTCGCGGTCGCGAACTGGCTGGCCCGCAACCGGGGCGTCCGTGCGGACCCGGCCGAGGTGGTGATCGTGGCCGGGGTGTCCCAGGCGCTCGGCCTGCTCGCGCGGGTGCTGCACGACCGGGGTACGCACACCGTCGCGGTGGAGGATCCCGGCTCGCTGGGCGTACGGCAGCACCTGGTCTACTCCGGGCTGGCGACACCGCCGATCCCGGTGGACGACAGGGGCCTGTGTGTCGACGAGCTGGAGCGTTCCGTCGCTCCGGCCGTGCTGCTCACCCCGGCGCACCAGTTCCCGACCGGGGTGGTGCTCGACGGCGACCGGCGCCGGCGGCTGCTGCGGTGGGCACGCGACGGCGGCCTGGTGGTGGAGGACGACTACGACGCCGAGCACCGCTACGACCGTCCGCCGGTGCCGGCGCTGCGTGCCATGGCGCCGGATCGGGTCTGCTACGTCGGCAGCATCTCCAAGCTGCTCGCGCCGGCCCTGCGGATCGGGTGGATGCTGGTGCCGCCCGCGCTGCACGCCGACGTGGTGGCCGCGAAGCGGGCGGCCGACCTCGGCAACGCGGCGTTGCCGCAGCTCGTGCTGGCCGAGCTGATGGAGTCCGGCGCGCTGGAACGGCACCTGCGGCTGCTGCGCCACCGGCACGTACGCCGGCGGGACGCGATGATCCGGGCGGTCCGCGCGTACCTGCCGGGGGCGGTGGTGCACGGCGCGGCGGCCGGGCTGCACCTGATGGTCACGCTGCCCGGCGACGTCGACGACCGGGCGCTGGCGGCGGCGGCGCTGCGCCGCGGCGTCAAGGTCCACCCGCTGTCCTGGCACAGCCGGCGCCCGCAGCCACCCGGCCTGGTCCTCGGCTACGCGGCGACACCGCCCTCCGAGATCGACCGAGCCCTCTCCACGGTGGCCGACGCCGTCACCCCGCCCCGGTGATCAAGGAGTTCGTGTCCGAGTCGATCTCCTGGAGGGACACGAACTCCTTGATCAACCGGGGAGAGGCGGGGCGGAGGGCGGGTGGTAGAGGGCAGCCAGGGCGGCGGCGGTTTCGGACAGGCGGGTGCGCAGCGCCGCCGGGGCGAGGACCTCCACGTCGGCGCCGAGCCGGAGCAGGTCGCCGTGGGCGTGGGTGAGCGACTCGATCGGGATGGCCGCGTGCACCCAGCCGGTGGCGTCGGGCGGGCCGGCGCTCGCCTCGGCGGCGGCCACCACCACGTCGCTGCCGACCTCGCGCAGCCGGGCGAACCCGCGTGGCGACAGCCGGATGCGCGCCTCGTCGCGGTGCAGGCCGGCCCGGAACTCCACCACGTGCGCGCGCCACCAGGCCGGCAGGTCGAACTCCGGCCGCTCGAACGGCTCGTCCAGCGGGGTCAGGTCGAGGATCTGGTTGACCCGGTAGGTGGCCGGGTCGGCGCGGTCCGGCCGGGCGGCGACCAGGTACCAGCGTCCGCCTTTGAGCACCAGCCCGTACGGTTCGAGGAGCCGGGTCGTCTCGCCCCGCCAGCCCCGGTACCGCACCCGGAGCCGGTGCTGCCGCCACACCGCCTCGGCGGCCTCGGCCAGGTGCGGCGACGGGTCGCCGTCGGAGTACCAGCCCGGTGTGTCCAGGTGGAACCGCTGTTCCAGCCGGGCCGCCCGGTCGGCCAGCGGCGCGGGCAGCGCGGCCCGCAGCTTGAGCTGGACGGCGGCGACGACCGACTGGTAGCCCAGCTCGGCCGCCGGCCCGGGGAGCCCGGCGAAGAGCAGGCGGTCCGCCTCCTCGGCGGTGAGCCCGGTCAGCCGGGTGCGCCAGCCCTCCACGAGCCGGTAGCCGCCGTCGTGTCCGGCCTCGCCGTACAGCGGGATGCCCGCGGCGTGCAGCGCCTCCACGTCCCGGTAGATCGTGCGCGCCGACACCCGGAGGCGGGCGGCCAGGTCGGCGGCGGTGAGCCGGCCGTGCGCCTGGAGGAGCAGCAGGATGGACAGGAGTCGGCTGGCCCGCATTCCACTGACACTAGCTGTCAGGGGAGCGGTCCTAGCGTGCCCGCATGGCTTTTCACGACAAGGAGCTGACCGTGCCGGGGACCGTCCAGGTGGCAGGCCGGCACGTCAAGCGCTACCACATGGACCAGCCGGACCGCCGTCTCGAACCGCGGGTGGTCGACGCCGCGTACTCGTACCTGCCGTCGCTGCTGCCCGGCCCGGACGGCTCCACCCCGCCGGCGAGCTGGGTGGTGCTGCACCGGGGCGCGGACACCGGGGCGTACCTGCTGGCGTACAGCTGGTTCTTCGACAACGTGGTCGAGTGCCGCATCGCGATCGCCGGGCAGCCCGCGCTGGACTGCCCGGACGACGACCCGGCGCACTTCGTCGACCTCACCCGTCCCGGCGTCGGCTGCGTCTGGGAACTGGGCGTACTGGAACACGAGCGCACCGCCTGGATCCGGCACGTGCTCGCACCGGACCGGCCGGACCTCGCGGGTTACCTGGCCGACGCCCGGGCCGAGGGGCCGGTGGGCCGCTGATGGGCGACTTCGACTTCCTCGTCGGCACCTGGGACGTGACCAACCGGCGCCTGCGGCAGCGCCACGTCGGCAGCGACGACTGGGACGAGTTCGCCGGTGTCAGCGAGGCGCGCTCGTTCTTCGACGGCGCGGGCAGCTTCGACGAGATGCGCTGCCCGAGCCGGGGCTTCTCCGGCTCCACGGTGCGCATCCTGAACCCGTCGACCGGGCTGTGGTCGATCTACTGGATGCACAGCAGCCGTGGCGTGCTGGAACTGCCCCCGGTGGTCGGCCGGTTCACCGGCGGCGTCGGCACGTTCTACGCCGACGACACCGACGAGGGGCGGCCGGTACGCTGCCGGTTCCTCTGGTCGGCGGTCACCGCCGACTCGTGCCGCTGGGAGCAGGCGTTCTCCACCGACGGTGAGCGCACGTGGGAGACCAACTGGGTCATGGAGTTCCGCCGGACGCGGTGACCGGCGGCGTGGCGGTCCGGTAGATCGCGGTCAGCCACACGTCGAGCAGCACGTCCACCACGTCCCGCTCGGCCACCGCCGGGCCGTCCCCGGCGAACGTGGCGTACCAGACGCGCTCGTTCATCGAGTTCAGCGCGATGGCGAGGTCCCGGGCGGGCAGCCCGTCCGGGGCCGCGCCGCGGGCGCGTTCGGACTCGATCGCGGCCTGCACCGCGCGGACCCAGCGTTCCAGCACCTCGGCCCAGAGCCGCCGCACCTCGGCGTTGGTGCCGCGCACCTGGGCGCAGGCCAGCACCACGTCCCGGTGCCCGCCGAACGTGGCGTGGAACCGGGCGATCAGCTCCCGCCAGTGGGCGCGCGGATCCTCGGCGAGCCGCTCGAAGACGCCCCCGGCGGCGGCGTCGGCCTCCTCGGTGACCCGGTCGAGCAGCGTGAGCAGCACCGCGTCCTTGGACGGGAAGTAGAAGTAGAACGTGGGCCGGGAGATCCCCGCGCCGCGCGCCAGGTCGTCGATGGAGATGTCGGCGAAGGGACGCTCGGCGAGCAACCGCTCGGCCGTGGCCAGGATCGCGGTCTCCCGGTCGTCGCCGGTGGACCGGCCGGCCCGCCGCCCGCGCGTCGGCGCGGCGCCGGTCGGCGTACGGGCGGTCGTCATGTCGGCAGATGCTACACCCGCTCGACACCCTGTCGATTCGACTCGACACGGTGTTGACTGCAGTCGACGGCGATGGATAGTGTCCGGTCCACCGCCGGTGCGAACGGGAGAAGCGATGGCCGCAGACCACGTCGACGTCCTCATCGTCGGGGCCGGCCTGTCCGGCATCGGCGCCGCCGTCCACCTCGGACGTGAGTGCCCCGGCAAGACCTACGCGGTGCTGGAGGCCCGGGGCGTCATCGGCGGCACCTGGGACCTGTTCCGCTACCCGGGCATCCGCTCCGACTCCGACATGTACACCCTCGGCTACTCGTTCAAGCCGTGGACCGACCCGAAGGCCATCGCCGACGGCGACTCCATCCGGGCGTACGTCCGGCAGACCGCCCGCGAGTACGACGTGGAGCGGCACATCCGCTTCCACCACCGAGCGGTACGCGCCGAGTGGGACAGCGCCACCGCGCGCTGGACCGTGCACGCCCACCGCGACGACACCGGCGAGGACGTCACCCTCACCTGCGCGTTCCTGTTCACCAACTCCGGCTACTACCGCTACGACGAGGGGTACACGCCGCGGTTCCCCGGCGTCGAGCGGTACGCCGGCACGCTCGTGCACCCGCAGCACTGGCCCGACGACCTGGACTACGCCGGCAAGCGGGTCGTGGTGATCGGCAGCGGCGCCACGGCTGTCACCCTGGTCCCGGCCATGGCCGAGCGGGCCGCCCACGTCACCATGCTCCAGCGCTCACCCACGTACGTGATCGCGCTGCCCTCGCGCGACCCGTTCGCCGACGCCGCGCGGCGCTGGCTGCCCCCGAAGGCCGCGTACGCGGTGGCCCGGTGGAAGAACGTCACGCTCGGCGTGGCCAACTTCCAGCTCAGCCGCCGCGCCCCCGGCGTGGTGAAGCGGTTCCTGCGCCGGGCCGCGAAGGGCCGCCTCCCGTCCGGGTACGACGTCGACAGGCACTTCTCGCCCCGCTACAACCCGTGGGACCAGCGGCTGTGCGTGGTGCCGGACGGTGACCTGTTCGCCGCGCTGAGCGCCGGCCGCGCGTCGGTGGTGACCGACACCATCGACACGTTCACCGAGCAGGGCATCCGGCTCGCCTCCGGTGAGGAGCTGCCCGCCGACGTGGTGGTCACCGCCACCGGCCTCAACCTGCTCGCGCTCGGCGGCATGACGCTGGCTGTCGACGGCGCCGAGGTCGACCTCGCCTCGACTGTCGCCTACAAGGGCATGATGCTGTCCGGCGTGCCGAACTTCGCCATGACCATCGGCTACACCAACGCCTCCTGGACGCTCAAGGCCGACCTCGTCGCCACGTACGTGTGCCGGCTGCTGCGCCACCTCGACGACACCGGCCGGCAGATCGTCACGCCGCTCGCCCCGGACACCGACGACCTGGTGCCGATCATCGACCTTCAGTCCGGCTACGTGCTGCGCGCCGTCGACCAGCTGCCCAAGCAGGGGCCGCAGGCGCCGTGGCGGCTGCACCAGAACTATCCCCGCGACGTACGCCTGATGCGGCACGGCCCGCTCACCGACGGCGTACGGTTCGACCGCGCCGGCGTACCCGCCACGGCGGCCACCACCTCGGGAGGAACCGATGCGTGACCTCGTCTTCCCCGGCGGCACGGCGGTGCTCACCGGCGCGGCGAGCGGCATCGGCGCGGCACTGGCCCACGGCCTGGCCCGGCGCGGCGCCGATCTGGTGCTGCTCGACCGGGACGCCGACGGCCTGGCCGCCACCGTGGCCGCGATCCGGGCCGCGTACCCGGACCGGCGGGTGGAGACCCATCTGGTCGACCTGGCCGACGCCGACGCCACCGACCGGGTCGCCGCCGAGATCCACAGTGCGCACCCCCGGATCCGCCTGCTGATCAACAACGCCGGTGTGGCGCTGGGCGGGCGCTTCGACCAGGTCACCCTGGAGGAGTTCCTCTGGGTCATCGAGATCAACTTCCGGGCGGTGGTGCGCCTGACCCACGCGCTGCTGCCCGCGCTCAAGGCCGAACCCGGCGCCCACCTGGTGAACGTGTCCAGCCTGTTCGGGCTGATCGCGCCCGCCGGGCAGGCCGCGTACGCGGCGAGCAAGTTCGCCGTACGCGGCTTCACCGAGGCGCTGCGGCACGAGCTCGTCGACGACGGCATCGGCGTCACATCGGTGCACCCGGGCGGCATCCGCACCCGGATCGCCGCCAGCGCCCGGGTCGGCAGCGGCGTGGCCCTCGACGAGTACGAGGCCGGGCGCAAGCAGTTCGAGAAGCTGCTCACCATCGACCCGGCCAGCGCCGCCGAGGTGATCCTGCGCGGCGCGCAGCGCCGTCGCGGCCGGGTGCTGATCGGCTGGTCGGCGAAACTGCCCGACCTGCTCGCCCGCGTCGCCCCCGCCGGGTACGGCCGGGTGCTGGCCCTGGGCATGCGCCTCCGTCCGGCCCGGCGGGCCGACGCCGGCGTGCCGGTGCCGTCTCCCCGCACCGGCGAGGAGGCCGGGGCGGAACCCGGACGCCGGGCGTGACGCTCGCCCTGCCCCCGGCCGGCGAGCGCACCGTCGACGGGCGGCGTACCCGCTGCCGGATCAGCGGCGACGGACCGCCCGTGGTGCTGCTGCACGGCATCGGCCGTACCCTCGACGACTTCACCGCCCTGCACACGGAGCTGGCCCGCGACCACCTGGTGCTCGCGGTGGACCTGCCCGGGCACGGCGGCTCCGCGCCGCTGGACGGACCGCACACGCTGCCGGCGCTGGCCGCCGCGGTGGCCCGCTTCCTGGACGTGGCCGGGGTGACCGGCCCGGCCCACCTGGTCGGCAACTCCCTCGGCGGGGCGGTCGCGATGCGCCTTGCCGCCGACGAACCGCGGCGAGTCACCAGCCTGGCGTTGCTCAACAGCGCCGGCTTCGGCCGCGAGGTGACGGTGGCGCTGCGGCTGCTCGCGGTACGCCCGCTGGCCCGGCTGCTGCTGCGCCCGCACCCGGGGATCGTCCGCCGGACCGAACGGGCGATCTTCCACGACCCGGCGTACGTCACCGCCGAGCGGCTCGCCACCGCGCTCGCGGTGGCCCGGCAGCCGCACGCCGCCCGGGTGATGCTGGAGCTGGTCCGCGACCTGGGCACCTGGCGCGGCGTACGCCCGCAGTGGCGCGCCGACCTGCTCGACGCGGTGGCCGCGCTCGGCCTGCCCACGCTGCTCGTCTGGGGCGAGCGCGACCTGGTCCTGCCCGCCGCGCACCTGGCGTACGCCCGCACCCGGCTGCCCGAGGCGCGCAGCCACCTGTTCCGCGACACCGGGCACATGCCGCAGATCGAGCGGACCGCCGAGGTGGAGGCGCTGCTGCGGGAGTTGTGGGCCTGACCGTGGCCTGCGCCACTGTCCCGGCCCGCGCCGGACCGTCCGGCCGACCCCGGGAGCAGTCTTAGATACATGACGCATCCCAGCCGGGTCGCGCCGTCCGCCGCCGAGCGGGCGTACCGGCACCTCAAGCAGGCCATCCTGGAACAGGTCTACCCGGGCGGCCAGCTCGTCAGCGAGGGCGAGATCGCCGAGGCGACGGGGGTGTCCCGCACCCCGGTCCGGGAGGCGCTGCTGCGGCTGGAGACCGAAGGGCTGGTCAAGCTCTACCCGAAGCGCGGCGCGCTGATCCGGCCGGTCTCGGCCCGGGAGATCGCCGACGTGATCGAGGCCCGCCGCCTGGTCGAACTGCACGCCGCCGACCGGGTCTGGCCGCGCCGCGCCGAGCTGCGCGCCGACCTGGCCCGCCGGCTGGACGAGATGCGCCGCGCGCACGCCGCCGGTGACATCACCACCCTGATGGCCGCCGACCGCTCGTTCCACGCCGCAGTGGTCGAGGCCGCCGGCAACGAGATCCTGGCCGAGCTGTACCACCGGCTGCGCGACAGGCAGCTCCGCATGGGCGAGGCGAGCTTCCGGCTCTCACCCGGCTGGGCCGAGGTCGCCCTCACCGAGCACGCCGGCCAGCTCGCCGCGCTCGACGGCGACGACCCGCAGGCGTGGCACGACGCGGTCGCCGCGCACATCGACACCGCCGCGCGGATGCTCGGGACGCTGCGGTGAACGCGGGTCGCCGCCCCGCCGCCCTGGTGTACGCGGTGGCCGTCACCGCCTATCTGACGGCCGTGTTCCACCGCAGCTCCCTCGGCGTGACGGGGGTCGACGCGGCGGAGCGCTTCCACATCAACGCCGCCGCGCTCGCCACGTTCTCCGTCGCCCAGCTCGCCGTCTACGCCGCCATGCAGGTGCCGGTCGGGGTGCTGCTGGACCGCTACGGCTCACGCCGGCTGCTGCTGGCCGGCGGCGCGCTCATGGTGGCCGGGCAGCTCCTGTTCGCGGTGGCCGGCGACGTACCGGCCGCCGTCGCCGCCCGGGTGCTCGTCGGTCTCGGCGACGCCATGACCTTCATCAGCGTGCTGCGCATCGTCGCGTTCTGGTTCCCCGGCCGGCGCAACCCGCTTCTGGTGCAGCTCACCGGCACCGTCGGCCAGTTCGGTGCGGTGCTCGGCGCCGTACCCCTGGTGCTGCTGCTGCACCGCGCGGGCTGGACCCCGGCGTTCCTGACCGCCGCGGCGCTCGGCGCCACGGTGGTGCTGCTGGTCCTCGTCGCGGTACGCGACACCCCGCACGCCGAACACGCCACCGCGCTCGCCCCCGACCTGGCCACCGTACGGCGGCAGCTCGCCGACGCCTGGGCGCAGCCCGGCACGCGGCTGGGCCTGTGGACGCACTTCGTCACCCAGTTCTCCGGCGCGGTGTTCGCGCTGCTGTGGGGGTACCCGTTCCTCGTACAGGGGCAGGGGTTCTCGCCGACCGCGGCGGCCGGGATGCTCACCCTGATGACAGTGGTGACGCTCGTGTGCGGGCCGGTGATCGCGCACCTGTGCTCGCGCCACCCGTTCCACCGCTCGGTGGTGGTCTTCGCGATCACCGCCACCACCGCCGGGGTGTGGGCGGTGGTGCTGGCCTGGCCCGGACGCGCGCCGCACTGGCTGCTGGTGGCGCTCGTGGTGGTGCTCGCGGTGAACGGACCCGGCTCGATGATCGGGTTCGACTACGCCCGCACGTTCAACCCGGTGCACCGCATCGGCAGTGCCACCGGCATCGTCAACGTGGGCGGCTTCGTCGCCTCGATCGCGCTGATCCTGGCCGTCGGCGTGGTGCTCGACCTGGCCACCCCGGCCGGGCGGGACGCGCCGCCGCTGTCCGCGTTCCGCTGGGCGTTCGCCGTGCAGTTCCTGCTCTGGGCGCTCGGCGCGGCGCAGGTGCTGCGCTACCGCAACGCCGCCCGCCGCCGCCTCGCCGACGAGCGGGCCGCCGCTGCGGTGCCGGCGGCGGCCTGAGTACGCGGGCAGCCGGGCGCGGTTTCGGCGCGGCCGGCTCAGGGCCGGTGCCGCACCAGCGAGTCGAGCACCAGGGTCAGCCCCGCGCCGACCAGCCACACGTCCTTGGCCAGGCCGATGCCCTCCTGGCTCGGCCGCAGGCTGCTGCCCTCGCGCATGCCCGGCGTCTTCAGGTAGAGCTGCACCAGACCCGCGCCGAACGCGGTGAGCGCGGCTCCGGCCAGCAGCGACGGGACGAACGGGGCGAGCAGCGCCGCGCCGAGCGCGACCTCGCCTCGGGACAGCAGCACGGCGAACCGGTCCGGCGGGATCTGCCGCAACTGCGGCATCGCGCCGGCCGCCATGCCGTGCATGCCCGCGGCGGCCTCACCCTCCAGACCCCGCTTGCCCAGCCCGGAGTTCAGGATGTACGCGCCGATGGCGACCCGCAGCGGCGCATGCGACAGCCTCATGATCACTCCCGTCCCACCTGGTAGAACCGGCACACCGGGTACCCGGTCATGACCAGGACAATCCGGCGGCCTTCATTGGTTCGCGGGTCATGATCAGCGGTAGGTTCTGGGTGCAGATGCACGCAACGAAGGAGGCACCGTGAGCCAGGAAGTCCGGGGAGTCGTGTCGCGGCGCAAGGGCGCGCCCGTGGAGGTCACCACCATCGTGGTGCCGGACCCGGGGCCGGGCGAGGCGGTGGTCCGCATCCAGTCGTGCGGCGTCTGCCATACCGATCTGCACTACCGCGAGGGCGGCATCAACGACGACTACCCGTTCCTGCTCGGCCACGAGGCCGCCGGCATCGTGGAGCAGGTCGGCGACGGCGTCACCGACGTGGCGCCCGGCGACTTCGTGGTCCTCAACTGGCGCGCGGTCTGCGGGCAGTGCCGGGCCTGCCGGCGCGGCCGCCCGTGGTACTGCTTCGCCACCCACAACGCGACGCAGAAGATGACGCTCACCGACGGCACCGAGCTGACGCCCGCGCTCGGCATCGGCGCGTTCGCCGAGAAGACGCTCGTCCACGCCGGGCAGTGCACGAAGGTCGACCCGTCGGCCCGGCCGGCGGCGGTCGGCCTGCTCGGCTGCGGCGTGATGGCCGGTCTCGGCGCGGCCATGAACACCGGCAACGTGACCCGGGGCGACTCGGTCGCGGTGATCGGCTGCGGCGGCGTCGGCGACGCGGCGGTGGCCGGCGCGGCCCTGGCCGGCGCGACCACGATCATCGCGGTGGACACCGACTCCCGAAAGCTCGACTGGGCGCGCAAGTTCGGCGCCACCCACACCGTCAACGCCTCCGAGGACGACGCGGTGGAGGCCATCCGCGCGGCCACCGGCGGCTTCGGCGCCGACGTGGTGATCGACGCGGTCGGCCGCCCGGAGACGTGGAAGCAGGCGTTCTACGCCCGCGACCTGGCCGGCACCGTCGTGCTGGTCGGCGTGCCGACCCCGGAGATGACTGTCGACCTGCCGCTGCTGGACGTCTTCGGCCGCGGCGGCGCGCTCAAGTCCAGCTGGTACGGCGACTGCCTGCCCAGCCGCGACTTCCCGATGCTGACCGAGCTGTACCGGCAGGGCCGGCTGGACCTGGACGCGTTCGTCACCGAGGAGATCGCCCTCGACCAGGTCGAGGAGGCGTTCGCCCGGATGCACCACGGCGACGTGCTGCGCTCGGTGGTGGTCTTCCCGTGACCGCCCGCGTCGACCACGCCGTCACCTCCGGCACGTTCTCGCTCGACGGCCAGACGTTCGACGTGGACAACAACGTCTGGGTGATCGGTGACGACTCGGAGTGCGTCGTCCTCGACGCGCCGCACGACGTGGCCGCCATCCGTGAGGTGATCGGTGACCGGCGGGTGCTGGCGATCATCGCCACCCACGCCCACGACGACCACGTCCGGGTCGCGCCCGAGCTGGCCCGGGCCACCGGCGCGCCGGTGCTGCTGCACCCCGCCGACCGGGTGCTGTGGGACATGGTGCACCCGGACACGGCCCCGGACGGCGAGCTGACCGACGGGCAGACGTTCGCCGTCGGCGGCACCACGCTGCGGGTGCTGCACACCCCCGGCCACAGTCCCGGCGCGTGCAGCCTGTACGCCCCCGACCTGGGCGCGGTCTTCACCGGCGACACCCTGTTCGCCGGTGGACCGGGCGCGACCGGGCGGTCGTACAGCGACTTCGGCACCATCGTCGAGTCGATCCGTACCCGGCTGCTCACGCTGCCGCCGGAGACGGTGGTGCACACGGGGCACGGCGACGACACCACGATCGGGGCCGAGGCGCCGCACCTGGACGAGTGGATCGCCCGGGGCCACTGAGGACCGAACACCCGCGCGGGCCCGGCCGGAGCAGTCCGGTTCGGGCCCACGGCGTCTCCCGGCCCGTCCGCGCGCCGGGGGGCGTCCGTCCGCTTCGGACGGCACCGAAACCGTGTGGCCGGGCGAGGTCCCGTCCGGTGATACTCGGGCCCGTGCCCGTCGCCACACTCACCGCCGCCCAGTCCGTCGCGCTGCGCCACGTCCGCGACGTCGCGCTGCGCGACCGCCCGGCGGCGCTCGCCGTCATCGCCCGCCACCTCGCCGCCTCCGGCGCCAGGTACCGGTACGAGGAGGTCGTCGCCGCGGTGACCGGGTACGGGCGCCTGACTGTCAACTTCCACCCCGACCGGGTGCTGCGGGACGGCCGTACAGTGATCGAGGCGCTGGACGAGGAGGGCGTCTACCGCAGCCAGTTCGAGACCGGCATCTCCAACGGCGGGCTGACCGCGTACCCGGGCGGCGACCGGGACGTCTGGGAGCAGGCGATGTTCGGCGGCGCGTACCAGCGTCCCGGCGTGCTCCCCACGGAGCGCCCGAAGTACGGCGGCCTGAACCTGCTCGACCACGCCGACGGTGCTTGCCCCCGGTTCGGTTCGTGTCACCTGCGGCTGCGCCCGGAGGTGCTGGCCCGGGCGACGTTCAGCTTCGGTGACAGCCACATCGAGCCCACCGAGTTCGGCACCGTCGACGTCTTCGAGCCGGTGTTCGCGGCGCTGCTGACCGCCACCGCCGGTACCGGCGTCGCCCTGGGCGTGGCCGGCATGGACACCGGCACGCTGCTGCGGACGCTGCTGCGCCGCCGGGAACGGGAGTCCGGGCGGGTCGGCCGGGCGTTGGACGACTACATCGAGGCGCAGGTGCACGGCGAGATCAGCCTGGCCCGCGACGTCGCGGCGCTCGTGGTCGACCCGTCGTTCCGCGGCACCGACGTGGGGCGCCGCCTGGAGGGCATCGCCGCGCGGCACGGCGTGGCGCTGCGCTTCCACCCCGGCTTCGTGCTGCCCGTCGACGGCGTCGACGCCGAGTTCCGCGGCCCGGACATCCCGCCGCTGGCCGTCCGGGTCGCCGCCGAGTTCGCCCGCCCGGGGGAGCCGCTGCACGCGGCGCTCGTCGGCCGCGCCGCCGCCTCGGTGGTACGCGAGCCGCAGCGCTGGGCCGACCGGGGGCCGGCCGCGGTGACGCTTCAGCACCTCAAGCAGCTCTGGCACGTGCTGGTCCGGTTCGGCGTTCCGGCCTGATCATCCCTTTTCGTCCCGTCCGCCGCGCTCCGGCAGCCGCTGCCCGGAATCGCGGGTGACCTGGACCGCAGCTTCGGCCCTGCCCGGCATTTCCGGAATGACCGACACTGCGGGCTCGTTGTGTCCCCCGTACCGCCGGAAGCCAAACACCTACCCGGCGGTAGTCCCTCGAGGGGCGCTCACCCCGGAGCGCGTCGTAACGATCGAAAGGGCAACCATCGTGAAGCAGCACTTCACTCGATGGCTCCCCGCCATCGCGAAGACCGCCGTCGCGAAGACCGCCGCCGTCACCCGTAACCGCCGTGCCGCGCTGAGCGTGGCGGGTGTGGCAGTCCTGGGCGGCCTGGCCGTCGGCCCCGTCGCCGTGGCCGCGCCCGTGACCAGCGGGCCGCACGCCGGCGCCAAGGCCGCCATCGACCTGGCGACCGGCAAGAAGACCTCCACCGAGGCGGTCAAGCCCGGCCAGACCACCGGCCTGGACAAGGTGCCGACCCGGGCCGACCGGCCGGCGAAGGAGAAGCTCGTGCCGCACGGCGTCGAGGGCGCGCAGTCGCGCATCCCGCTCGACGACGCGCAGCTCGACAACGCCAAGGCCATCGTCGAGGCGGCCAAGGAGACCGGCGTGGGGGAGCGGGGCGCCGTGATCGGCGTCGCGACCTCGCTGCAGGAGTCGAAGCTGTACAACCTGGGTCACCTCGGCGCGTACAACGACCACGACTCGGAGGGCCTGTTCCAGCAGCGCCCGTCGTCCGGTTGGGGCACGTCCGAGCAGATCACCGACCCGGAGTACTCCAGCAAGGCGTTCTTCAACGCGCTGAAGAACGTCGGCGGCTGGCACGAGCTGCCGCTGACCACCGCCGCGCAGACGGTCCAGGTGTCCGCCTACCCGTACGCGTACGCGCAGTGGGAGGAGCAGGCGGCGGACATCGTCCAGCAGGTCTGGTGACCCGACACCCGTAGCGAACGGCCGGCCCTTCCGGGGCCGGCCGTTCTCGCACGGAGCAGGCCCTCGGGGGGAGGGCGGACGTGTGGGCGCGATGTCCGGTTGCGCTGTGGTGGGCGGCACTGTGCGGGCGGAATCGGGGGTGGGCGGATGGCGTTGTAACCCGGTGCGCGACCGGAGCGGCGCCGCCGAGCGCCCCCCGGGAACAACCCCGGGCTGCCGGTCGTTGCAGATGCACCCGGCACCGCCGCGCGCTGCCGGATCCCCCCGAGAAACCTGAGCGCCTGACGGTGCCCACGCATCCCCCCGGATGCGTCGACCCCCGAACGGAGCCCACCATGAACACGATCCTGCGCAAGAGCATCCTCGGTATCGCCGGTCTGGCCTTCACCGGTGGCGTGTTCGCCGGTCCGGTCGCCGCCCACGCGGCGGACACCGCCAAGCCGGCCGCCGTCGCGGTCCAGGGCGTGAGCCCGCAGGGCGCGCAGTCGCACGTGGACCTGAACGACGAGCAGCTCGCCAACGCCAAGGCCATCATCGCGGCCACCAAGAAGGCGGGCCTGCCCGAGCGCGCCGCGGTCATCTCGATCGCCACCGCGCTGCAGGAGTCGAAGCTGGAGAACCTGGGTCACCTGGGTGACCGCAACGACCACGACTCGCTGGGCCTGTTCCAGCAGCGGCCGTCCAGCGGCTGGGGTACGCCGGAGCAGATCACCGACCCCGAGTACTCGACGCTGGCGTTCCTCAAGGGCCTCAAGCAGGTCGACGGCTGGCAGGACATGCCGCTGACCGAGGCCGCGCAGACCGTGCAGGTCAGCGCCTACCCCGACGCGTACGCGCAGTGGGAGAAGCAGGCCGCCGAGATCGTGGCCGAGCACTGGAACAAGTAAGACCTGACGAAAGGCCGGTACCCGATCCGGGTGCCGGCCTTTCGCGTGCCCTCAGCCGCTGTGCGCGGCGAGCCACGACAGCACCGGCTCGACCACCGACGGGTCCAGCGGCTGCTTCGCCTCGTCCCGGTACGCCCGCAGCGACGGCGGACCCGGCCGGCGGCGCAGCACGTGGGTGACGTCCGGCAGCACCCCGGTCTGCACGGGCCCGCCCGCGTGCGCGGCGATGACCGGCAGGTCCGCCGGATCGGTCTGGAGATCCTTGTCGCCGGTGAGCGCGAGGATCGGCGCGTCAACGCGGGCCAGGTCCGGCCGGGGGTCGTAGCGCAGGAACTCCCGGAACCAGCGGGCGTTGAGCCGCTGCCCGCCGACCCACGCCACGTCCTTGTCGGTGGCGAGGATCTTCTCGTGGTTGCGGGCCACCTTCGCCACCAGGTCGGTGCGGGTGAGCCGGAGGGCGAGGCGTACCGGCGCGGGCAGGGTGGGCAGCAGCAGCCCGGCCTGCCGGCGCAGGACCTCGGCGCCGGTGCGCCCGGGCGCGGAGAGCAGGACCAGGCCGGCCACCGGTACGCCGCGCGCGGCGAGCGCGACAGCGGTGAGCGCGCCCTCGCTGTGCCCGACCAGGAACAGCCGCCCGGCGTCCACGGCCGGGTCGTCGCGCACCGCGGCGAGCACGGCGGCCGCGTCGTCGACGTTGTCGTGGAAGCCGGTACGCAGGAACTCGCCGCTGCTCTCGCCGACGCCCCGCCTGTCGTACCGGGCGACAGCGATCCCGGCGCCGGTCAGCGCGGCGGCCAGGTGCCGCTGGATGCCCAGCGGCAGGCGGCGGTGGTCGCCGTCGCGGTTGATCGGCCCGGAGCCGGGCAGCAGCAGCGCCAACGGATGCGGTCCGGCGCCGTCGGGCAGCGTGAGCGTGCCGGACAGCCGCTGCCCGGCCGAGTCGACGGCGAGCGGACGGTCGACCGTCACGGCAGCACCGCCGCGGCCAGGGCGGAGGCGTCGTCGGCGCCGATGAGCAGGGAGTCGTACGCCTGGCCGGTGAGGGTGATGCGGACGGCCGGCTGGCCGCCGCGGACGCTGACGAACTCCTTGCCGGCCCTGCCGCGCCAGGTGCCGACGTTGCGCGTGCCGGGGACGCCGAGGCCGGGCGCCCGGATGCCGCGGGTGGCGCGCGCCCCGTCCGGTACGACGACGGCGCCGCTGACGGCGGAGCGGGGGAACGACAGGTCGCCGCGCAGCGCCCAGACCTTCTCGGCGGTGGTGAGCCGGACGTCGATGCGGTCGGGGGTGAGGTCGATGGTGGCCATCGGCGAACTCCTCGCTTCTGTTATCGTTGCTGAGAACATTACCGGAGGCGATAATAAAAGGGGAGCCGCTGTGGCACTCGACACCGTGGAGCTGCTGCTGCACCCGGTCCGGCTGCGCATCGTCCAGGCGTTCCTGGGTGGCCGCACGCTCACCACCACCGACCTGCGCACCGAACTGAGTGACGTGCCACCGGCCACGCTCTACCGGCAGGTCGCCACGCTCGCCGACCACGGCGTCCTGCACACGGTGGGGGAGCGGCGCGCCCGCGGCGCGGTCGAGCGCAGCTACCGGCTCAACGAGGCCGCCGCATCGGTCGACCCGGACGAGGCCCGGGCCATGAGCCCGCAGCGACACCGCCAGGCGTTCCTCACCTTCGTCGCGGGCCTGCTCGCCGACTTCGACGGCTACCTCGACCGCGGCGACGCCGACCTGGCCCGCGACGTGGCCGGCTACCGGCAGAACGCGTTCCACGCCACCGACGCCGAGACCGCCGAGTTCGTCACCCGGTTCCGTGACCTGTTCGCCGAGTACGCGGCTCTCGGCTCCGGGCCCGGCCGCACCCGGCGGCTGCTCACCACAGTCCTGCTGCCCGCCGCCGATCAGGAGCGGCCCGCGGACCGCCGGTGACCGAGCGCGATGTCCGCCACCGCGGCGCCGAGCGCCAGCACGATGATCCCGGCGGCGAGCAGCAGTGAGTGGCGGAACGCCGTACTCCAGTCGCCGCGGTCGTCGGCGATCGTCGAGAAGAACAGCGCGCCCACCGCGGCGATGCCGGCGGCCGATCCGATCCGCTGCCCGGTCTGGAGCATCCCGGCGCCGCTGCCGGCCATCGGCACCGGCACCTCGGACAGCGTGAGCGTCTGGTTCGGCGCGATCACCAGGCCGCTGCCCAGCCCGGCGACGAGCAACGGCAGCGCGGTCCGCAGCGGCACGTCGTCGTGCGGACCGCCGGCCAGCACCAGGTCGGTCGCGATCAGCCCGGCCACCACGGCCAGCAACCCGATCGCGACGAGCGGACGGCCGTAGCGGGTGACCACCCGGCCGCCGAGCGCGGAGGCGAGCGCCGAACCGAGCGCGAACGGGGTGATCGCCAGACCGGCCACGAGCGCGCTGTAGCCGAGCCCCATCTGGAGGTAGAGCGTGAAGATGAAGAAGATCGCGGTGAACCCGGCGAAGTAGATCAGGCCGATCAGCGCGCCCAGCGTGTACGAGCGCACCGTGAACAGCCGCAGGTCGAACAGCGGCTGGGCGCGCCGGGCGTACCGGTGCTCCCAGAGCGCGAACCCGGCGAGCAGCAGCAGGCCGGCGGGGATCAGCAGCCACTTGCCCGGGCCCCGCCACTGCTCCCGCTGCACAAGCGGCAGCAGGATCACCGTGACTCCGGCGCCGAGCAGCAGCACGCCGAGCGGGTCGAGCCGCCCCCGTCCGGCGGGGTTGGTGGGCCGGGCCGGCATCAGCCGCCAGCCGAGCAGCATCGCCACGATCCCGACCGGGATGTTCACGAAGAACACCCACCGCCAGCCGTGCTCGGCGCCGCCGAGCTGGATGAGCAGCCCGCCGAGCAGCGGACCCACGGCGGTGGAGATGCCGATCGTCGCGCCCAGCAGCCCGAACGCCCGGCCCCGGTCCGCGCCCCGGAACAGCTCCTGGATCATCCCACTGACCTGGGGGTTCACCACACCGGCGGCGGCGCCCTGGACGAGGCGGGCGACGACCAGCCACTCCGGCGAGCGCGCCAGCCCGGCCAGCGCGCTGGTCAGCGTGAAAAGCCCCACCCCGACCACGAACGCGGTACGCCGCCCGCGCGCGTCACCGAACCGCCCGGCCGGCACCAGCACCAGGCCGAACGTCAGCGCGTACCCGGACAGCACCCACTGCAGATCGCTCGGCGTGGCGTGCAGCGCCCGGTCGATCGACGGCACCGCGACGTTGACGATGCTGACGTCCAGCAGCGTCATGAACGCCGCGATCAGGCCGACGCTCAGCGCGCGCCAGCGGCGCCGGCCGTCGTACCCGGTGTCAGGCACCGGCGTCGACGACCGGCCCTCGCTCATCGTGCCCCCCACAGACCGTCGATCACCCGACTCCGATCGCTACCCGGTGCCCGGTGGGGCAAACGACTCGATCACGCCATCTGGCGCGCGCACCACCGGGGTCCGAAGTCCAGGCCGGACATCGGGGAGTCCTCGCGGTGCAGCAGCCCCCGCTCGGTGAGCGAGTGCAGCGGCTCGCGCAGCTCCTCCTCGGTCATCCCGGTCTCCTGGGCGATCAGGTCCGGGTAGGGGACGTGTCCCTGCACCTCCAGCGCGGACACCGCCTGGTAGACCCGTTCCTCGACCGCAGACAGCTGGACCTGAGGCATCGCTTCCCTCCTCGGCGTGGACCGCCCGACCCGCGGACGGCCGGCGACCGGCGGTTACCCGGACGGGCCGCGATGATGCGCAGCCGTTCGACTGTCGTACCGGGCGGCGAGGCACGGCGGTGCCCTAGGCTGCACCCGTGATCATGGATCTCGTCGTGGTCGGCGGCGGGCCCGCCGGACTCTCCGCCGCGCACGCCGCGGCCCGGGCCGGCGTGCGCACGCTCGTGGTCGAACGGGCCACCCACCCCCGCTACAAGACCTGCGGCGGCGGCCTGATCGGCACGTCGCTGGCCGAGGTCGCCGGCCGCGTCGAGGTGCCCGCCCACGACCGGATCGGCCGGGTCACGTTCACCCGGGACGGGCGACGCGCGTTCACCCGCCGGCACCCCGCGCCGCTGGTCACCATGATCCGCCGGGAGGAGTTCGACGACCGGCTGCGCGCCGCCGCCGTCGCCGCCGGGGCGCAGGTCCGCGAGGGCGTCGCGGTCCGCGCGATCGAGCAGGACCCCGACGAGGTACGCCTGCGCCTGGCCGGCGGTGAGACGGTACGCGCCCGTACCGTCATCGGCGCGGACGGCTCGTCCGGCGTGACGGCACGCCACGTCGGGGTGCGCTTCCGGCAGGTCGACCTCGGGCTGGAACTGGAGCTGCCGGTGGACGCCGCCGAACGGGACCGCTGGCGCGGCCGGGTGCTGCTCGACTGGGGGCCGCTGCCCGGCTCCTACGCCTGGGTGTTCCCGAAGGGCGACCGTCTCACTGTGGGTGTCATCTCCGCCCGGGGCGACGGCGACCGCACCCGCGCCTACCTGCGCGACTTCACCGACCGGCTCGGCCTGTCCGGGGTGAGGCCGGAGCACGACTCCGGTCACCTGACCCGCTGCCGCACCGGGGACTCCCCGCTGTGGCACGGCCGGGTGCTGGTCGCCGGGGACGCCGCCGGGCTGCTGGAACCGTGGAGCCGCGAGGGGATCAGCTACGCGCTGCGCTCGGGCCGGCTGGCCGGGGAGGCGGTGGCCGCCGGTGACCTCGACGCGTACGCCCGGGAGGTCGACCGGCGGCTGACGCCGGAGATGCGCGCCGGGCACCGGCTGCTGGAGGTGTTCGAGCGGCGGCCCGACGTGTTCCACGCGATGCTGGCCAGCCCGCCCGGCTGGCGGATGTTCGTCCGGTTCTGCCAGGGCCGGGCGAGCTTCGCCGATGTGCTCGACCGGCGGCCGGTACGGGCCGCGCTGGCGGTGCTCGACCGCCTGCCCGCGAAGGTACGGTCAGTGGCCGGTTGACCGGGCGTCGTGCCGGTGTTCCCGCACCACTGAACGCCCCGCGTCAGGGGACGATGACCGCCCGCCCCCGCACCTCGCCCCGGCGCAGCGCCTCGTACGCCTGCGGCGCCTCCGCGAGGGGGAACGTGTGCACGTCGGCGTGCAGCCGGCCGTCGCGGGCCAGCGCGATCACCTCGTGCAGTTCGGCCCGGGTGCCCCAGAACGGCACCACCACACCGGTCTCCAGCGGCACCGGGGGCGGCTCGTCGGCGACCGGACGCACCGGCAGCGTGCCGCCGGCCAGGCCCACCAGCAGGATCTGGCCGCCGGTGGCGACGACCTGCCGGGCGGTGTCCAGCGTGGGCTGCGCGCCGACGAAGTCGAGCACCACGTCCGCGCCGTCCGGCGCCGGTCCGACCAGTTCGCGGATCTTGTCCACCGCGTCCGGGCCGGCCTGCACCGTGTGGTGCGCGCCGAGGCGGCCGGCCAGGTCCAGCGCGGCGGTGTTGGTGTCCACCGCGATGATCCGTACCGCTGTGGTGGCCAGCAGGATCTGCAACCCCATGTGCCCCAGGCCGCCGATGCCGATCACCACGCAGGAGGTGCCGGGTCGCAGCCGGGGCCGCGCCAGGTCCACCGCGTGGTACGGCGTCAGCCCGGCGTCGGTGAGCGGCGCCGCCTGGGTCAGGTCCATGTCGCCGACCGGCAGCAGCCGGGACGCGGGCACCACCACGTACTCGGCCAGCCCGCCGTCGCGGCTGAGCCCGATGCCGCCGACCGGGATGACCCGGCAGCGGTTCTCCTCGCCCCGCAGGCAGGCCCGGCACCGGCCGCAGCCGATGATCCCGTAGACGGCGACCCGGTCGCCGGGCGACCAGCCGTCCACACCGGGGCCGACCGTGTCGACGGTGCCGGCGATCTCGTGACCGAGCGTCATCGGGATCGGGAACACGCCCGCCGGGGCGTCGAGGATGTGCAGGTCGGAGTGGCAGGCGCCGACCGCGCCGACGCGCAGCAGCACCTCACCCGGGCCGGCCTGCGGCGTGGGCACCTCCGTGTGCTCCAGCACACCGGGTGCGGTCATCCGTACTGCGCGCATGTCTCCTCCACCTCGTCGCCGACGGTCGACGCGGCGGCATACCCGTGCCGTGGCGGTTGATGCGGAGACGGGACGGGTGGGCGCACAATGCGGTCATGAGCGAGCCGGCCGAGTCGTTCACCGACGAGGAGTACGCGTTCCTGCGGCACGTCCGCTTCGGCGAACTGCCCGCCCGGGTACGCCCGGAGGAGCGGGTCGAGTCCGCCGAGACCGAGTTCCCGCCGGACCGGCCGGACCCGGTCGGCGGGGAGTCGGAGTGGCACCTGCGCGCGGGCGGCTGACGGGGCCCGGACACCGCCGGGCCCCGCCGCCTCACGGTCAGAAGACCGGCACGCCCTCGCGGACCAGCTTCCAGTTGGGTACGAAGAAGTCGGCCGGGTCGATGACGCCCTTGGCCTGCGCCCAGTCGATGAGCAGCTGGCGGATCTCCTGCTGCGCGTTGTAGACCTGGGTCTTCACGATGCCCGGGAAGTTCCCGCCGCCGCTGCGCCGGTAGTTGTTCACCGCCACCACGAACCGGGCGTCCGCCGCGACCGGGGTGTCGGTGCCGGCCAGCACCAGGCGGGTGATCCGCTGGCCGACCGGCTTGGCGATGTCGATGTCGTAGTCGACGCCGGAGAACACGTCGTAGTTGTAGTCCGGCACCGCCGGGTCGCTGATCGTCTCCGGGTTCACCGGCGCGCCCGCCGGCAGCGTGACGAAGTACTTCGCCGAGTACTCCAGGTACGCCTTCACCTCGGCGCCGGTCAGCACGACCGCCTCCAGCGTGTTGTCGTACACGTAGAGGCCCGCCACGTCGCGGATGCGCACGTCGCCCTGCGGGAACACCGCGGTACGGCTGAACGGCGCGGCGATGGACAGCACCGGCAGGCCCGCGTACTCGCCGCCGGCGAGCGCCTCGGTGACCACCTCGGTCTGGACGTGGTTGATGAAGTCCAGGATCGGGGTGTCCTTGTACCGCGACTCGGCGGCCGACAGCTCCACGCTCGACTGGGCGACGACCCGGTTGACGTACTCGACGGTCTTGGTGTGCTGGCCGCGCACGGCCGCGAGCACCGCCGGGTCCTCGACCACGGTGTTGGTGTTCAGCGTGGTGGCCGACTTGGCGGTGACCGTCCAGCGGCCCTTCTCCCGGGTCAGCGTGAAGTCCATCCGGGTCAGCCGTTGGCCCCACTTCGACGGCTCCGAGGTGAGGACCCGCTCGCCGGTGGTGAGGTTGGTGACGAACTTCTCCGGCACCTCGTTGTGCGCGTGGCCGAACAGGATCGCGTCGATGCCGGGGACCTGCTCGGCGATCAGCGCGGTCGGGTTCTCGTTCGGCAGCTCCGGGCCGTAGCTGGAGGTGCCGCTGTCGCCGCCGTGGGCGGAGATGACGACCAGGTCGGCGCCGCGGCGGCGCATCTCCGGCACCCATTTCGCGGCGGTGGCGACCATGTCGGCGAAGACCAGGCGGCCCTCGACGTTGCCCTTGTCCCAGATGGCCACGCCGGGGTTGGTCAGGCCGAGGATGCCCACGCGCAGCTTCGGCGCGCCGTGCCCGCCGAGCTTGACCTCCTTGATCACGTACGGGAGGAACGCCGGCTTGCCGGTCTTCGCGTTGAGTGCGTTCGCAGCCAGCGCCGGGAAGCCGAGCTGCTCGATCCAGGTCGCCAGCAGCGGCAGGCCGTAGTTGAACTCGTGGTTGCCGAGCGTCACCGCGTCGTACCTGAGGATGTTCATGGCGCGGGCCATCGGGTGCGTCTCACCGGTGCTGGTGATCGGCTCCTGCTTGGCGTAGTACGTCGCGAGCGGCGTGCCCTGGATGGTGTCGCCGGCGTCCAGGACCAGCGTGGCCCTGCCCCTGCGCTCGGCGCGGATCTGGTTGACCAGGGTGGCGAGCTTCGCGACGCCGACGTCGTTGTGCTTGCTGTCGTCGAACTCGGCGTCCTTGTAGTAGTCCCAGTTGTAGACGTTGCCATGGGTGTCAGACGTGCCGAGGATCGTCAGGTCCCAGGTCTTCGGCTGCTTCGGCTTCGCCTCGGCGGGCGCGCCGGCCAGCAGGGGAGCGGTCGCGGCGGCGGCCGCGACGGCCAGCACCTGGCGCCGGGAGGCGCCGGAGGAGGAAGTCATGGAGGTGCCTTTCCAATGGGGGTACGCGCCTCGTGGGCGCCGTTGCGCACCATAACCACCACATGTCACCTGCGCCACACCGGCCCGAATCGTTTCCCTTCCGGTCACAGGCTGCTGTTTTCCCGCCCGTCACCGGGGTAGGGCGCATCCATGAGCGAGGACCAGTTCACCCAGCAGCACCCGGCCGAGCAGTACGGACAGCGCGACGGCCAGCCGTCGCAGCAGCAGACGCCGCCCGGCAACGAGCAGGAGATGGGGCCGAAGCCCGACCACGGCGAGGAGTCGTACCGGGGCAGCGACCGGCTCACCGGCAAGCGCGCCGTCATCACCGGCGGTGACTCCGGCATCGGCCGGGCCGTGGCCGTCGCCTTCGCCCGCGAGGGCGCCGACGTGCTCGTCACGTACCTCGCCGACGAGGAGGAGAAGGACGCCCGGGAGACGGTCGCCCTGATCGAGCAGGCCGGGCGCACCGGCGTCGCGGTCCGGTGCGATCTGCGCGAGGAGGCCAACTGCCGCGCCCTGGTCGACCAGGCCGTCCGCGACCTCGGCGGCGTCGACATCCTGGTCAACAACGCGGCGTACCAGATGTCGCAGGACAACGGCCTGCTCGACATCACCACCGAGCAGTTCGACCGGGTCTTCAAGACCAACGTGTACGCCATGTTCTGGCTCTGCAAGTTCGCGGTGCCGCACATGAAGGAAGGCTCGACGATCATCAACACGTCGTCGATCCAGGCGTTCGACCCGTCGCCGCAGCTGCTCGACTACGCCACCACCAAGGCCGCCATCGCCAACTTCACGAAGGCGCTCGCGCAGAACCTGGCCGACCGGGGCATCCGGGTCAACGCGGTCGCGCCCGGCCCGATCTGGACGCCGCTGATCCCGGCCACCATGCCGGAGGAAAAGGTCAAGCAGTTCGGCACCGACACGCCGCTGGGCCGTCCCGGTCAGCCGGCCGAGCTGGCGCCCGCGTACGTCTACTTCGCCTCGCAGGAGTCCAGCTACGTCACCGGCGAGATCCTCGGCGTCACTGGTGGCCGCCCGACGAAGTGAGCCGTCGTCCGGTCCGGCTTTCCCGTTCTGGCTCGCTGGCCTGTGCCGGCCGCCTGGTCCCGCCCCTGGTCGTCTGGTTCCGCCGCTCAGCGGGGCCAGGCGGCCAGCCGGCGGCGCACCTCGGCGATGCGCGGCGCGTCCAGGCCGTAGCGGGTGAACCGTCGGTCGGCCAGCCCGTCGAGGTAGCGGCCCGCGGCGCGCACGTCCTCGTCGTCGAGGGCCGGGTCGACCTGCCGGGCCAGCTCCAGCAGCTCCGCGACCGTGTACCGGTCCAGCGCGGCGGACACGTCGATGTAGTCGCGTACCTCCCGCCGGTTCACCAGCGCGGCGGTCTTGTTGGCGATCAGGTCGCGTACGTCCATGACCGGGCCGAGGTCCATCACCACCGGGCTGCGGTGCCGGTCCAGGCGGGCCAGGCTGAGCCGGATCTGCCGGCCGTCCCGGCTCACCACGAAGTCCCGCAGGTCCTGGTCGAATCCGTCGAACACCTCGCCCAGCCCGCCCGGGTCCACCTCGGCCACCCGGTAACCGGCCCGCTCCAGCGCCGCGCGTACCCCGTCGGCCGCCGCCGCGGCGGCGCCCTCCACGTCGGCGAACAGGTCCACGTCCTCGGTGGGGCGGGTGACCAGGCCGTGTACGGCCCACGCCACCCCGCCGCCGAGCACGAAGCGGTGTGGGCCGGCGGCGGCCAGCGCCACCCGGGCCACCTGCCGGTAGAAGTCGTGCGGGTGGGTCACGCCGGGCGCAGGCTCCGGTGCCGGCCCTCCCAGGCCAGGCGTACGCCCCGGGGCAGGTTGAGCAGCGGCCACAGCCGGCGCAACGTGCCCGCGTGGATCAGCTCGCGCAGGTCCTCCACCCGGGTCGTCTCGCGCAGCACGTTCTCGTACATCCAGAGCAACTCGTCCGGATCGCCCAGGTCGAACGCGCGTTCGCTGCTCCACATGAGGCGTACCGGCAGCTCGACGATGCCGGTGGTGGGACCGGTCAGCTCGTCCAGGGTGCGCGCCACCACGGCGGGTCGCCCGGGACGGGCGAGGTACGCGTGCGCGCCGCCAACTTCATGATCGACCGTTGCATCCTCGCTACCTGTTCGCCCTGTTCGCCCTGTTCGCCCTGTTCGCCTAGCGCGGCGCTCCGCCGGAGATCTTGGAAGATTCGGGCCCCTATGGCGGCCGTTTCCTTCCAAGATCTCCCACGGTCGCGCGTGCGCCAACGCCGGCGCACGGGCCCCGGCGTTTCGCCGACGAGAGATCTTGGTACGCAACGGCCCTCATGGGGGCACTCTCGTACCACGATCTCCGTCCGGCAGTGCGGACGTCGCCGCGAGCATGCCCCGATCATGAAGTTGGCTGCGACAAACCGGACACCGTGTGCCGTCAACCTCATGTTTGACGGGGCCAGGTGAGTCCAGGCGGAGGACGGGGCCGGGATCGGATCGGCCGGGACGGAACGGACGGATGTTGAGGCTGGGCGGGACGCCGGAGGACCAGGGGATGGTTCGGGGGCGGTGTCCCGGGTG
>NZ_LEKG01000088.1:0-30328 GCF_001029515.1 Micromonospora sp. RV43
CCCCGACGCCGCCCCGACGCGCCCGGAAGCCGGTCGAGCGCAGCCGGAGCAGGACCGTCGCCGGCCGGACGAGGTCGCCGCGCGTTCCGACGATTCCCGGACGGCGCGGCCGGACGAGCGCCGGACGCCGCCGGACGCACCGGGGACGACGCGGCCTGGGCGATGGCCCGATGCTCATCCGGTCCGCGGCGCCGAGGGCAGGAGCACGGCCCCGGCCGGGTCGGCCGGGCACCCGCGCCCCGACGACCGTCCCCGCCCTGTCCCGGCGGTGCCGGATCCGCTGTCGACACCGCGCACGCCCGCGCACTCCGGTGACGGCTCGCCGTCGACCGGCCAGGCCCCGCTGCGGCCCGTGCCACCAGCTGGTACGGACGAGCAGCACCGGATGCCGGCGCCGGGTCGGTACGAGGCGACCCGTCCGCCGGTGACCGAGCCCGGCCGACGCGTCGTCGACGGTGCTTCCGCACCGGCCGTTCCCGTCCGAGACGAGCCCGGTGCGTCCGTCTCGGGTGCGCCCGCCTCGGGTGCGCCCGTTTCCGGCGCACCGGTCTCCGGCGGGGTCACTCCCCCTGCGCCGGCTGTCGGCACGCCCAGAGGCGATGCGCAGGCTCCGACCGGCACGGGACGAGCGGAGCCCGTCCACCCCACGCCGCCGCATGGGCGGACCGAGGAACGTCAAGAGCCTCCTTCGGCCGGTCCCGTCCAGCCGACCGAGGCCGCGCCGACTCGTCCCGCTCCGCCCACCTATCCGGGCCCTGCCCCGGCCCGGCCGACCACGCCACCACCGGTCGTCCCGGCGATGGGCCCTGCCAGCCCGGAAGCACAGGCGGCTCGGCCCACGACCGGCACGGGCAGTCGTCCCGCTCCGCACACGGACGCCAACCGTCTCGAAGCCGACGCCGGAGCGACCCCCGAAGTAGGCATCCGACCCGCGCCGGGCACGGGCACGGGCACGAGCACGAGCACGGGCACGAGCACGAGCACGAGCACGGATACGGGCACGGGCACGGGCACCGGCACCGGCACCGGCACCGGCACCGGCACCGGCACCACGGGCACGAGCGCGGGCGCGGGCGCGGGCACCAACGGTCCCGGATCCGGCGCGTACTCCGGAGCGACGCCCGGCACGAGCACCCGTGCGGTCCCGGGCGTGGACGCCGATCGCCCCGTAGCCGACCCGCGTCCCCGGACCACGCCCGGCACCCCGATCACGCCGAGCACGGACGCCGACCGTCCGGTGGTCGACGCGCACGCCGGGACGGCGTCCCGGACCGCCGCCCACGCCACGCCGACCACCGGCCGGCCGCAGGCCGATGCGGACGTCCCAGCAGAGGAGGGCGGCCGGGGAGCCGACGCAGGCATGCGGCCCGAGTCCCGCTCGGACGGAAGCCGGCCCGATGCCGGAGTGGACGTCCAAGCTGTGTCCGGGGCGAACATCGTCCGTCCGGAAGCCGACACGGACACCCGGCCCACACAGGGCACGGAACGCCTCGGAGCCGGCACTCCCTCTGACCGGAGCGACATGCCGTCGGAGAACGGCCCACCGGCGGAGACGACGCCTCCACCGTCCCCCGGCGCCGAGGCGTGGTTCCGCCCGAACCAGCCCGCGGAAGCCCCGAAACCGCCGGAGATCTTGGACGATTTCGGCCCCTCTGGGGGCCCTTTCGTACCAAGATCTCTACCCGGCCAGGACTCGATCGCACCGTCGGGTGGCGAGCGCAGTGGGGTGCAGTCCGTCGAGACGCCGACGGCATCCCTCGGCGCGCCAACGCTGGGCACGCACCCGACCGTTGACGACGGGTCTCCAGCGGTGGCGGAGGCTTCGGAATCGGCGGCGAAGGGGCCGGAAGCCGCAACGACCACAGTGGAGACGAACGCAGCGGACGCGAGGAAGGCGCCGGAACTCGATGCCGCGGTGCCGCCAGGCGCTGCCGTGCTCGCCGTGCCCGGTGCGAGCGGCGGTCCAGCACCGGCGTCCACTGCCGATGCGAACGCACCCGCACCCGCACCCACCAGCACCAGCACCAGCACCAGCACCAGCACCAGCACCAGCACCAGCACCAGCACCAGCACCAGCAAACCCGCGGGCACCCTCGACGCACCGCCGGCACCCACACCCGCACCGGCACCGGCACCGGCACCGGCACCTATCGTCACCGCCTCCGCCGTGGACGCGTCGACCGTCGGCGCATCGGTCGATGCCGCAACGACCACCGACGCACCGGCCGCACCCGTGCACGCGCCGATCACCCCGCCGCCGGCCGAGCCGACGACGGCGGACACCAGCGTTCCCGTACCCGACGGTCCGCGCGCCGAGCCCGAGCCGCACGGCGCGATGGCTGCCGCACCCGAGCGGCTCAGCCCTGCGCCGGAGCGCACTCCGAACGATGTCGCCGCCTCCGGCACCACCGAGACCCGGCAGGACGACGCGGCACCGGAGAGCACTGCCGACGAGACGACGCGCGAGATCGTCGCCGACGGCACAGCCCAGGGACCAGCGGCGGCCGACGGCACCGGCCACTCCGCGCCCACACCGTCCACCTCGGAGCCGGTCGACACGGCCGCTGATACGGACGCCACCGTTGCCGCACCCGCGCAACAGGCGCAGGCCGACGACGCCGAACCGACCCCGACAAGCACCGAGCACGACGCCGACCACGCCGGCAGCGCCGAGCACACCAACAGCACCGAGCACGCCGACGCCGACGCCGCGCAGGATCGGCGTACCCCCGAAGAAGCCGGAACCGACGACGGCGCCGAACCTGCGGCGGACGCCGAGCCGCCGCCTCCTGTCGACCCGGAGCAGGCCCTCGCCGCGGTCGGCTGGGAGCTGGATCCGCGTACGCTGCGCGAGCAGGCCCCCGACCCGGCCCAGTTGCGGGTCATCCGGGACGGGCTCACCGGCAAGCTGGACACCACGCTCGACAACCGCAGCCGGGCCCGGCTGCTCAGCCTGCGCGCGGTGGCGTCCCGGGTCCTCGGTGACCTGGACGACGCGCTCGGGGACGCGCGGCTGGCCGTCACGTACGCGGAGGCCACCGGCGAGTTCCGGCGGACCGCGCTGGCCCGCGCGCGTCTCGCCGAGGCGCTGCGGTGGCGGGGTGACCACGCGGAGGCGGACCGGCTCTTCGCGGAGGCGAACTCGCCGGAGCTGCCGGACCGGCTGCGTGCGCTGCTGCACGAGCACGCCGGGCGGTGCTGCTACGACCAGGGCCGGCTGACCGAGGCGTGCCTGCACTTCGAGCGGGCGCTGGACCTGCGTCACGGCGAGGACGCGCAGCTCAACGCCCGGGTCGAGGTCGCGCTGGACGCGGTCGTGGAGCGGGCCGCCGCCGACGGCTTCGGGCCCGCGCCGCGCCGGCCCGAGGAGGTGCTCGGCACGCCGCGTCCGCCGGTGGCGACGTTCGACGAGGAGCAAGAGCTCTGGGGGTACGCGGACGCCGACGGCGAGATGGTCATCGCGCACCGGTACGCCGAGGCGCAGCCGTTCCACGAGGGTATGGCCTGGGTACGCCGGCCGGAGGCGTCCCGGTGGGCGCTCATCGACACGTCCGGCGCGGCGCTGATCGAGGCGAACAACGGCTACCGGGCGGTGGTGCCCTTCTCGGAAGGGCTGTCCTGGGTGTCGATGGACGGCAAGGGCCGGTGGATGGCCGTCGACCGGATGAACATCGTGAAGATCCCGCCCGGGTACGAGGAGGCCAGGCCGTTCCGCAACGGCCTGGCGGCGGTACGGCAGAACGGCGGCTGGGGCGCGGTGGACCTGACCGGCGAGGTGGTGGTGCCGACCCGGTACCACCGTCTCGGCACGCCGCTCGCGGACGGTCGCGAGGTCGACGGGTTCACCGCCGACGGACTGGCGGTGGTCGAGCTGGCCGGTCGCCGGGGCGTGGTGGACCGGGCCGGCCGGGTGGTGGTGCCACCGGCGTACCCGACGGTGGTGGTGCATCCGGTGGCGTTCCTGGTCACCACCGAGTCGGGCCGGTGGGGCGCGCTGGACCGGCGCGGCGAGCCGCTCATCGACCCGGTGCATCCGGGGCGCGCGGCGGTGGTCGCGGAGATCGACCGGCTGCTCGCCGACGCCAGCCCGGTGCTCTGACCCGCGCCCGGCACGCCACCTCGAGCGGCGGCGACCCGGCCCGTCAGCGTCTGGCAGCCCCGGCGACCCCGGCTCGGCCGCTCACGCCGTCGGCGGAGGGCCCAGCAGTTCGATGCCGTTGCGGGCTGCGGCGTGCCCGAGCGCTGCCGGGTCGATCGGCGCAGGGTCGGGCAGCCGGCGGTGCGGAGCCGGTACGCCTGCTTCCGCGGCGAACCGCTCGAACCCGGCCGGGGTGGTGATCTGGAGCGCGCGCAACGGCTCGTCCGGGCCGACCACGAACGTGTGCGCCAGGCCCACCGGCAGCAGGACGAAGTCACCGGGACCGGCGGTGAGCGTCTCGCCGTCGCAGTGGAATCGGGCGGTGCCGGAGAGCAGGTAGAACATCTCGTCCTCGACCTGATGGCGGTGCAGGGGCGGGGCGAAGCCCGGCGGGTTCACGAACTCGGCGACGGTGAGGCGGTCCCGGGTGTGCCGGCCACCGGCCTTCAACGTGCACAGGTTGCCGAGGAACCAGTACGCCTCGCCGTCGTCGGGGCCGAGCAGGTAGGGGCGGACGGACATGGGTGGCCTCCGATTTCAGTGAACGCGGGAACATTCGATAGCCAGGAGTCTAGTGAATAGATTGTTAGTATCGCGAGGTCATGGCTGGAGTCAAGGACGGCAAGTCGACGCGCCCCTACCGCTCGGCGGTGCGCGAGGAGAGCGCCCGGCGTACCCGTCAGGCGGTCGTGCGGGCGGCGACCGACCTGTTCGTGACGCGCGGCTACGCGGCGACGTCACTGGCCGACGTGGCCGCCGAGGCGGGCGTCGCCCGGCCCACAGTGTTCGCCGCATTCGGCTCCAAGGCCGCCCTGCTGCGCCAGGTGCTCGACGAGGCGCTCGCCGGCGACGACGAGCCGGTGCCGGTGGCGCGCCGCCCCTGGTTCCAGCCGGTCTGGGAGGCGTCCGACCAGGGCGCGGTGCTCGACGCGTACGCCGGGGTCTGCACGCTGATCGGCCACCGCGCGGCCGGCGCCTTCGAGACGGTCCGCCGCGCGGCGGACGAGGCGCCCGAGGTGGCCGAACTGTGGGAGACGCTGCTGCGCAACCGCCGCGCGGGCGCCGCCATGGTGGTCGACCGGCTGCTCACCCTGGACGGCCCGCTCCGGCCGGACGCGGGCACCGACCGCGCGGTCGACGCGCTGTGGTTCTACAACGACCCGGCGCACTACGCGGCGCTGGTGCAGCGGTGCGGGTGGACGGAGGAGAGTTTCCGGCAGTGGCTCGCCGTCCGGATGCGCGACGCGCTGCTGGGGGCGTGAACGCCGGACGGCGTCCGCGACCGGGCGGGTCTAGGGTCGGGAGCATGGAATTCCGTCACCTGGGCCGCTCCGGCCTGATGGTCAGCGAGATCTCGTACGGCAACTGGATCACCCACGGCTCGCAGGTCGAGGAGGACGCGGCGGTCGCGTGCGTCCGCGCCGCGATCGACAGCGGCATCACCACCTTCGACACCGCCGACGTGTACGCGGGCACCCGCGCCGAGTCGGTGCTCGGCCGCGCGCTCAAGGGCGAGCGTCGCGAAGGGCTGGAGATCTTCACGAAGGTCTACTGGCCGACCGGTCCCGGTCGCAACGACAGGGGTCTGTCCCGCAAGCACATCATGGAGTCGATCGACGGCTCGCTGCGCCGCCTCCAGACCGACCACGTGGACCTGTACCAGGCCCACCGCTACGACTACAGCACTCCGCTGGAGGAGACGATGGAGGCCTTCGCCGACGTCGTACGCTCCGGCAAGGCGCACTACATCGGCGTCTCCGAGTGGAAGGCGTCCCAGCTGCGCGAGGCGCACGCGCTCGCCCGTGAGCTGCGCATCCCGCTGATCTCGAACCAGCCGCAGTACTCGATGCTGTGGCGGGTCATCGAGACCGAGGTGATCCCCACCAGCGAGGAGCTGGGCATCGGCCAGATCGTCTGGTCGCCGATGGCCCAGGGTGTGCTGTCCGGCAAGTACCTGCCGGGTCAGCCGCCGCCCGCGGGCTCCCGCGCCACCGACGAGAAGTCCGGTGCCGGGTTCATCGCCCGGTTCATGACCGACGACGTGCTCACCCGCGTGCAGCGGCTCAAGCCGCTGGCCGAGCAGGCCGGGCTGACCATGCCGCAGCTCGCCGTCGCCTGGGTGCTCCAGAATCCGAACGTCTCCTCGGCGATCGTCGGCGCGTCCCGGCCGGAGCAGGTGCACGACAACGTGAAGGCGGCGGGCGTGAAGCTCGACGCCGACCTGCTCAAGGCGATCGACGAGATCGTCGAGCCGGTCACCGAGCGGGATCCGGCGAAGACCGAGAGCCCGGCTCAGCGCCCGTGACGTCGCGTCGTTCCCGGGCCGGCTCGGACCGGCCCGGGAACGACCGGGCCGGCTACTCCCAGAAGCGGATCAGGGCGTAGCCGATCTGGTACAGCTCGCGCGGCAGGCCGAGCGCGTCGCCGACGGCGAAGACCGCGCCGAAGAACACCCGGTTGATCTGCGGGCTCCACAGCAGCGCGAAGAGCAGAATGAAGCCGTACGGGGCGAACAGGTCGTACATCCGCCGGTAGGCGGGGCTGAGCCAGGGCTGGAGCATGTTGCCGCCGTCCAGGCCCGGCACCGGCAGCAGGTTGAGCACGCTGGCGGTGAGCTGGAGGAACGCGAGCAGCCCGACGCCGGCCCAGAACTCCAGCGGCCCGCCCAGTTCCGGCCCCCATGCCACCGCCGCGACCAGCACCAGCGTGAACAGCACGTTGGTGGCCGGCCCGGCCAGGCTGACCAGCGTGTGCCGCAGCCGGCCGGGGATCGCGTGCCGGTCCACCCAGACCGCGCCGCCGGGCAGGCCGATGCCGCCGAGCAGCACCACGACCACCGGCAGCACGATCGACAGCAGTGGGCTGGTGTACTTCAGCGGGTTGAGCGTGAGGTAACCCCGATGTGCGATGTCCCGGTCACCGGACCGGTACGCGACCACGGCGTGCGCGTACTCGTGCAGGCACAGCGAGACCAGCCAGCCCGAGACGACGAAGAGGAACACGTCGAAGCCGACGTTGCCGTACCGGTTCCAGGTCATCACCCCGGAGGCGACGAAGAGTGCCACCAGGGCCAGGAAGATCGGGCTGGGCCGGAACGCCGCCCGGGGCACGCCGAGGATCAGCGGCTCGCCCGGGCGGTCGTAGCCCGTCATTCGGCCGGGGGTTGCAGGCTCATCCGGTAGTCCACCCGGTCGTCCTCGACCAGCACGACTGTGGTGACGCCGGATGCCGCGAGCTCCCGCCAGGCCTGGCCGATCCACGACTCGGCGTCCGCCTGGCTCGGGAACGACTCGGCCGGCCCGTCGGCCGCGTCGCCGTTCGTGCCCTCGTACCGCCAGCTCCACGCCATGCCGCGTCTCCCCTCGCCGCCGTCGTCCCGTGGGACGCCAAACCTCCGCAAGCCTAGTCGGCCCCGCCGACGACGGCCCGCCACCACATGGATCATGCCCACCCCCACCGCCGGGCCGCACCCGCGATCTTGCGGTTTCCGCCCCGACAGAGCGGTCATTCCCGGCATCCCGGGGGCCACAAGTGCAAGATCAGCGCCGCGAGAGGGCGGGGCGCGGGCGGGGAGGGGCGAGCTGCCCGGAACGCGGGCGGGCGAACTAAGGTACGGGCATGTCCGTTGACGGGTGGCACACCCTCCTGGTGCTCGGCGGTATCCGCTCCGGCAAGTCCGAGTTCGCCGAGTCTCTGGTCGCCGACGCGCCCACGGTCCGGTACGTGGCCACCGCCCCGGCCGGGGATCCGGAGGACACCGAGTGGGCGACCCGCCTCGCGGCGCACCGCGCCCGCCGCCCGGGGAGCTGGAGCACCGAGGAGACCGCGGCGGATCCGGGCCGGCTGGTCGAGGTGATCGCCGCCGCCGGGCCGAACGAGACGCTTCTCGTGGACGACCTGGGCGGCTGGGTGACGGTGCTGCTCGACCCGGCCCACCAGCCGGCCGACGACACCGCGACGATCGCCGAGCTGGCAGCGGCGGTGCGCTCCAGCACGGCCCGGCTGGTGCTGGTGAGCCCCGAGGTGGGCCTGTCCCTGGTGCCCACCACGCCCCTGGGCCGGGCGTTCACCGACGCGCTCGGCGCGACCAACCGTGCGGTCGCCGACGCCTGCGACGCGGTCGCGCTCGTGGTGGCCGGTCAGACGGCGTGGCTGAAGCCGGCCGCTTCGGCCCCCGCGCACGCCGTGCCGCCCGCGGCCACGTCGCCCGAGACCGAGCCCGGCCGCGCCGCCGCGCCCCATCACGCGGCGGCCCAGCCCGCAGCGCACCAGACCGCGCCGCACCAGACCGCGCCGCCCCAGGCCGTACCGGCCGACCTCGGGGCCGGGGACGTGACGCTGCCCGAGGTGCTCACCCCGGCCGCCGCCCCGGTGCCCGCCCCGGCCACATCCGACGAGCCCGGTACGGGCGACTGGGCCGCCCCCACCATGGCGCTGCCGATGATCGCCACCGGCCTGGTCATCCAGCCGGGCATGGAACTGCCGATGCCCGACGACTACACCGGACCGCAGGCGGTCGACCGGCTCGCCACCCTCGACATCCCCGGTGCCGGTCTCGGCGTGCTGGAGCAGGTGGTCGGCTTCGCGGCCGCCACCCAGGGCACCTCGACGCCGCGTCCGTGGGACTCGGTGCGCGTCCTGCTGATCCAGGGCGACCACGAGGGCGGCGCGTCGGCCGGCGCGACGCCCGGTGAGTCGGCGCGCCGCGCCCGGCAGGCCCGCGCCGGCCGGGGCGCGCTGGCCCGGCTCGCCGCCGAGAACCGGGCCGGCCTGCAGATCGTCGAGGCGCCCGTCGCGGCGCCGATGGAGGACGGCCCGGCCCTGTCCGCCGACGAGGTCGAGGCGGCGCTGCGCTACGGCTGGCGGCTCGCCGAGCAGGCCGCCGACGCGGGAGTGCAGCTGCTGGTGCTCGCCGCGTGCGGTGCGGGGGCCGAGGCCGCCGCCGCAGCGGTGCTCGCGGCCACCGCTGGCGCGGAGCCGCCGACGGTGCTCGGCCGGGTGGTCACCGAGCAGGGCGAGATCGACGACACCGCCTGGATGGTCCGCTGCGCGGCGGTGCGGGACGCGCTGCACCGCACCCGGCGCTCCGCCCGGGAGGCCAAGGACGTCCTGGCCGAGCTGGGCGGCGGCGACATCGCGCTGGCCACCGGCGTACTGCTGGGCGCCACCGCCCGCAAGGTGCCGGTGCTGCTGGACGGGCCGGTCGGCACCGCCGCCGCCATGGTCAGCCGCGACCTGGCCGGGCAGGCCCGGCACTGGTGCCTGCTGCCCGACCACGGCGGCCGTCCGGGTGTACGGCTCGCCGCCGACGTGCTCGGTCTGACCCCGCTGGTGGACCTGCGGCTCGACCTGGGCGAGGGGGCGACCGCGCTGGCCGCGCTGCCGCTGCTGCGCTCCGCGTTGACGCTCGCCGCCACGCTGCCGGTGCACCCGTCGCTGGCCGGCCCCGACCACAGCGGCACCGACGACGACAGCGGCACCGACGACACCGCCGGCGACCGCACCGACACCGGCACCGGCACCGGCGACGACGGCAGCGACGACGACCGGACCGGCAGCGGGGCCGAACCGGACTTCGCCGAGCCGGAGCCGGCCGGGCCGGGACCGACCACGATCGGGTCGGACGAGCCGGTCTCCCCCGGCCGACGTGCCGACTGAGGCGCGGCTCGCCGACGGCATCCGGCTGGCGCTCACCACGTTCACCACCCTCCCGGTACGCGCCGGACGGGTCGACCGGGCCGCCGCGGGCATCGCGATGGCGCTCGCGCCGCTGGTCGGGGCGCTGCTCGGCGCCGTACTCGGCGGGGTGCTGCTGCTCACCGGCGCGCTCGCGCCACCGCTCGTCGCCGCGGTGGTCACAGTGGGGCTGGGCGCGCTGCTCACCCGGGGCCTGCACCTGGACGGGCTGGCCGACACCGTCGACGCGCTCGGCTCGTACCGGCGTGGTCCGGCCGCGCTGGAGATCATGAAGCAGCCGGACGTCGGCCCGTTCGGGGTGGTCGCGCTCGTGGTCGTACTCCTGCTCCAGAGCGCGGTGCTCGCGGAGCTGGCCGGCCGGGGCGCGCTCGCCGCGTTCGCCGCCGTGGTCGCGGCCACCGCGGCCGGGCGGCTGGCCGTCGGCCTGGCCTGCCGGCGCGGCGTGCCGGCGGCCCGGCCCGAGGGCCTGGGCGCGCTCGTCGCCGGCACTGTCGGGTGGACCGCGCTGACGCTCGGCGCGGTCGCCGTCGCGCTGGCGGCGGTGCCCGCGGTGCCGGACCGTCCGTGGCAGGGGCCGCTCGCCGTCCTCGCCGCGCTCGCCGTCGCGGCCGGGCTGCTGCGGCACCTGGTACGCCGCTTCGGCGGCATCACCGGCGACGTGCTCGGAGCGCTCGTGGAGATCGTCACCACGCTGTCCTACCTGGGACTGGTGCTGACCGGCTGAGCGTCACCGGTCCGGGCGGGTAGCGTTCGGGGCGAGTGCACCGGCGCGGTCGAGGGGGACGGCATGCTCATCACGGACGACTTCCTGCCGGTACCGGTGCCCGAGTCGCTCGACGCGACGTACCTGGTACCGATCACCGGGCTGCCCAAGGTGAGCCCGAAGACAGCCGTGGAAGGGCTGGCCGGCCGGCTCTCCGAGCCGGTGCACGGGCTGGCCAAGCAGATGCTCGACAGTCCGCTGATGACCGTGGACACCCGCACCGTGGACGAGTTCCCCGAGCTGCCGCCGGACCTGCTCACCGCGTTCGGCGCCACCGAGGAGCAGCTGGCCCGGCTGGCCGCCGCCACCCACCTCGTGGTGGTGCAGGCCGAGTACCGGCCGGGCTGGCCGCCCGCGCACGAGTGGGCCGCCCGCGCCGTGGCCGCGGCGGTGGCCGAGACGGTCGGCGGGGACGTGGTGGACGTCTTCGGGCTCCAGTTCCTCGACCCGGCGGCGGCGCTGCGCTCGCTGCCCGACGAGCAGGGCCGGATCCGGCTCGTCGACTGGGTGCTGGTGCCCTACTCCTCGGATTCCGACGGGCTCTGGTTCACCACCAAGGGACTGCGCCGGTTCGGGCTGCTGGAGTTGCAGGCCCAGGGCGTACCGGACCACCTGACCCGGGCGTGGGGCGCGGTGATGACCGGCGCGGCCCGGCGGCTGCTGCGGGACTGGACCGACGGGCTGGCAGGCGAGGAGGTGCCGGCGTTCGTGCAGCTTCCGGTGCTGGCCACGGTGACCGGGCACGACATCGCCGTGGCGTACGGCAATCCGGAGCAGCACGGCGCGACCGCGCCGGTGCTGCTGCGGCTGGAGCTGGACCCGGCCACCGACCCGGACGCCGACTCGTTCCTCAGCCTCAACCCGCCGCCCGGGCATCCGGGTCCGCCCGGCCGCTACTTCGCCGCCGCCTGCGCGACGCTGTTCAACGGCATCCAGCCGGACGTGCGCTACACCCGCACCGGGGACGCGATGAGCCGCGCGGTGGAGACCGCCCGGGAGGCGCTCGGCGACATCCGGGCCCGGTTCCTGGCCGGGCGGCTGCCCGAGGAGAGCCAGCTCGTGGTCAAGTACGGCCTGCCCGGCGACGACGGCCCCGAGTACGTCTGGGCCGGAGTGACCTCGTGGGACACCCCGGAACGGATCGTCGGCGCCAGCGCCAGCGACGCCAACACCGACCCGAGCGTGCGGATCGGCTCGCCGGTGGTGGTGGAGACGTCGGACGTGGTCGACTGGGCCGTGCTGGACGGCACCGGCGTGCTGGAGGGCGGCTGGACGCAGGCAGTCCTCGACGCCGGGGAGCGCGGCGAGGACTGACCCGCGCGGCTCAGCGCACCGAGGGCTTGACGAACGGCGGCCTGGTCAGGCGCATCCGGGCACGGCGGCCCCGGATGTCCACCTCCAGCTCGTCGCCGTCGGCCAGCTTCGGGTCGGTGTCGACCAGCGCCAGCGCGACGCCGTGCTTGAGCGTCGGGCTGAACGTGCCGCTGGTGACGGTGCCGACCTGCCGGTCGCCCGCGTACACGGCCATGCCGGGGCGCGGGATGGCCCGGTCGACGGCGGTGAGGCCGCGCAGCGTACGGGCCGGGCCGGCGGCCTTCTCGGCGCGCAGCGCGTCGCGGCCCCAGAACGCCGGCTTGTCCCAGCCGACCGCCCAGCCGGAGCGGCCCTGCACCGGGGTGATCTCCGGGGACAGGTCCTGCCCGTGCAGCGGGTAGCCCATCTCGGTGCGCAGCGTGTCCCGGGCGGCCAGGCCGCAGGCGCGTACGTCGTCTGCGGCGGCGAAGAGCGCGTCCCAGACGGCGACCGCGTGCTCGGACGCCACGACCAGCTCGTAGCCCAGCTCGCCGGTGTAGCCGGTGCGGCACACGGTCAGCTCCACCCCGTCGAGCGTGGCGGTGGAGAAGCTCATGTAGTCGTGCCCGGTGGGCAGGCCGAGCGCGCCCAGCAGCTCAGCCGAGCGCGGTCCCTGCACGGCGAGCACCGCGTACGCCTCGTGTTCGTCGGTGACTGTGACGCCGGCGGGCGCGGCGGCGCGCAGGCGGCGGGCCACCTCGGCGGTGTTGGCCGCGTTGGGCACCAGGAAGACGTGGTCGTCGGCGTGCAGGTAGGCGATGATGTCGTCCACCACGCCGCCGGTGGCGTCGTCGCAGCAGAGCGTGTACTGCGCCTGGCCGGGTGTGATCCGGCCGAGGTCGTTGGTGAGGCAGGCGTTGACGAAGTCCGCCGCGCCCGGCCCGGTGACCCGGATCTTGCCCAGGTGCGAGACGTCGAACACGCCGACGCCCTCGCGGACTGCCGTGTGCTCCTTGAGCACACCGCCACCGGCGTACTCCAGCGGCATCTGCCAGCCCCCGAAGGGGGCGAACTTCGCGCCGAGCGCGGTGTGCCGCTCGTGCAGCGGGGATCGGCGCAGCCGGGTCTCGGCGGCGTCGGAGGTCACCTCGGTCATGGGTGGCAACTTACCGGCCCGGACCGCTGTGGTTAGCATCGGCGGGATCCCGTCGGCACGCATCGGCGGGACAGCCACGCCTCCCGGCGGGTAGGTTGCCGCCGGAGAGACCTTCATCGCCGGTACGCGACGACGCGGCCGGCCCGGCCCGCCCGGAGTAGCTTTCGTGACATCGCCCCGCACCACCCTCAGCCTGGTCGACACCGACCCCGCCGAACTCGCCGTCGACGCGATCGTGATCGGCGTGCACAGCCAGACCACCGAGCCGGGCAGCGGCGCACCCGCCCACGCCCTGCTGCTGGCCACCGGCGGGGAGAGCATCGCCGCCGCGTTCGACGGAAAGCTGACCGAGACGCTGGCCCTGCTCGGCGCGACCGGTGGCCCGGGCGAGGTGATCAAGCTGGCCACGCTGGGTACCGTGACCGCGCCGCTGGTCGTGGCGGTCGGCCTCGGCCCGGAGCCCTCGGGCGCCGCTCCGGCCCCGGAGTCGCTGCGCCGGGCCGCCGGTGCCGCGGTGCGGGCGCTGGCCGGTGCCCCGCGCGTCGCCCTGGCCCTTCCTCTGCCCGACGACGCCGACGCCCCGGCCGCGCTGCGCGCGGTCGCCGAGGGCGCGCTGCTGGGCGGCTACCGGTTCGCCGGCTACAAGACCAAGCCGCAGCCGGCCCGGCGCGAGCCGGTGGCCGAGGTGCTGGTGGCGGTGCCGGACGCGGCCGACGCGACCGCTCAGGCCGAGATCGCGCGGGCACAGGCGGTGGCCGGTGCGGTGCGGACCAGCCGGGACTGGATCAACACCGCCCCGAACGAGCTGCGTCCCCCGGCGTTCGCCGACGTCGTCTCCGCCGCCGCCCGCGAGGCGGGGCTGGAGGTCGAGGTGCTGGACGAGGCGGCGCTGAAGGCCGGCGGCTACGGCGGCATCCTCGCCGTCGGCCAGGGCTCCGAGGCTCCGCCGCGGCTGGTGAAGCTCACCTACACGCCCGCCGGTGGCGGCAACGGCAAGCGTGTCGCGCTGGTCGGCAAGGGCATCACGTTCGACACCGGCGGCATCTCGATCAAGCCGGCGCAGGGCATGTGGGAGATGAAGTCGGACATGGCCGGCGCGGCGGCGGTCGGCGCGGCCATGCTGGCGGTCGCGGCGCTCAGGCCGTCGGTCACCGTCACCGGCTACCTGCCGATGGCGGAGAACATGCCGTCGGGCACCAGCTACCGGCCGGGCGACGTGATCAGCATGTTCAACGGCAAGAAGGTGGAGGTGCTCAACACCGACGCCGAGGGCCGGATGGTGCTTGCCGACGCGATGGCGCGGGCCTGCGCGGACGGCGCGGACTACCTGTTCGAGACCTCCACGCTGACCGGCGGCCAGGTGATCGCGCTGGGCAAGCGGATCGCCGGTGTGATGGGCACCCCGGAGCTGTGCGAGCGGGTGCGGGTGGCCGGTGACGCGACCGGCGAGCCGGCCTGGCCGATGCCGCTGCCCGACGACGTGCGCAAGGGCATGGAGTCGGACGTCGCGGACATCTCGCAGGTCAACGCCGGGATGGACCGGGCCGGGCACATGCTCCAGGGCGGCGTGTTCCTGCGCGAGTTCGTGACCGACGACGTGGCGTGGGCGCACATCGACATCGCCGGTCCGGGCTACCACTCGGGCGAGGCGACCGGTTACTGGACCAAGGGCGGCACCGGCGTGCCGGTGCGCACGCTCGTGCACCTGGTCGAGGACGTCGCCACCAACGGCTGACGGGTAAGGAAGGGCCCCTTCTTAACGCCTCGCGTTGTAGAAGGGGCCCTTTTTAACACCCGCGCGCAGATAGCTCAGAACAGCTCGGGGCGGCGCTTGCGGCGCTCGTTGTAGTCGCGCATGCGCTGGGGATAGCCCATCAGCCGCACGTCGTAGATCGGGATGGCGATCCGGTGCGCCCAGCGGCGTGCTTCGTCCGGCCCGCCGACACGCCGCCGGGTCCACTCGCCGTCGTCGGCGATCAGCATGATCGTGGTCTCGGTGACCGTCGTACGGGGCTCGATGTACGCCTCGACGCCCTTGCGGGTCCGGACGAAGTTCTCCAGATGGTCCAGATCGGCGCGGTCGGCGGCGCGGTCGCGGCTCGCCGGGGCCGCCCGCTTACGTCGTCGGAACAGCCCCACCGAATCCACTCCTCCCCCAGCGCCGTCATCGAAGACGGTGCCAAGGGTACGTGTCACCGACGTGTCGTTGGGCACCTCGGTACGCGCTCGGTCCGTGGTGGTGACAAGATGACCGAGGTGGGGTGTGCCTGTTACTCCGCCGTAACCCCCGATGCAGTGACGCGACCTGGGAGTTGGATGTGAGCGAGCCGAACGACACGACCTTCGACATCGTCATCCTCGGAGGTGGTAGCGGCGGCTACGCGGCGGCGCTGCGTGCCGCCCAGCTGGACCTCTCCGTCGCCCTCATCGAGAAGAGCAAGCTGGGCGGGACCTGCCTGCACAACGGGTGCATCCCGACCAAGGCGCTGCTGCACGCCGCCGAGATCGCCGACCAGACCCGCGAGTCCGAGCAGTTCGGCGTGAAGGCCGAGCTGGTCGGCATCGACATGAAGGCCGTCAACTCGTACAAGGACGGCGTGATCTCCCGCCTGTACAAGGGCCTCCAGGGCCTGGTGGGCGGCAACAAGAAGATCACCTTCGTGGCGGGCGCCGGCAAGCTGGTCGGCAAGAACGTCGTCGAGGTCGACGGCAAGCGCTACACCGGCCGCAACGTCGTGCTGGCCTCCGGCTCGTACGCCAAGAGCCTGCCCGGCCTGGACGTCGACGGCGAGCGGATCATCACCAGCGACCACGCCCTGACCCTGGACCGCGTCCCGTCGTCGGCGATCGTCCTCGGCGGCGGCGTGATCGGCGTCGAGTTCGCCAGCGTCTGGAAGTCCTTCGGCGTGGACGTGACCATCGTCGAGGCGCTGCCCCGCCTGGTCGCCGCCGAGGACGAGGAGTCGTCGAAGGCGCTGGAGCGGGCGTTCCGCAAGCGGAAGATCAACTTCAAGGTCGGCAAGCCGTTCGAGAAGGTCGAGGAGACCGACAAGGGCGTGAAGCTGACCATTCAGGGCGGCGACACGGTCGAGGCCGAGCTGCTGCTGGTCGCCGTGGGCCGCGGCCCGAACACCGCCGGCCTCGGCTACGAGGAGCAGGGCGTCAAGATGGACCGCGGCTACGTGCTGACCGACGAGCGGCTGCGCACCAGCGTGCCGAACGTCTACGCGGTCGGCGACATCGTGCCCGGCCTGCAGCTCGCGCACCGCGGCTTCCAGCAGGGCATCTTCGTCGCCGAGGAGATCGCCGGGAAGAACCCGGCCGTGATCGACGAGGCCGGCATCCCGCGCGTCACCTACTGCGACCCGGAGCTGGCGTCGGTCGGCCTGACCGAGGCGAAGGCCAAGGAGCAGTACGGCGCCGACAAGATCAAGACCTACAACTACAACCTGGGCGGCAACGGCAAGAGCCAGATCCTCAAGACCGCCGGCCACGTGAAGCTGGTCCGGGTGGACGACGGCCCGGTGGTCGGCGTGCACATGGTCGGCGCCCGGGTCGGTGAGCTGATCGGCGAGGCGCAGCTCATCTACAACTGGGAGGCGTACCCGGCCGAGGTGGCGCAGCTCGTGCACGCCCACCCGACGCAGAACGAGGCTCTGGGCGAGGCGCACCTGGCCCTGGCCGGCAAGCCGCTGCACGCGCACGCCTGACACGACAACCGCGGCGTCCGGCGACGGGCGATGATCCCACCAGGGGAATGAAGGAGTCTGGAGAACATGCCGGTATCGGTCACCATGCCCCGGCTCGGCGAGAGCGTCACCGAGGGCACCGTCACGCGCTGGCTCAAGCAGGAGGGTGACACCGTCGAGGTCGACGAGCCCCTGCTCGAGGTGTCGACCGACAAGGTCGACACCGAGATCCCGTCCCCCGCGGCGGGCGTGCTGAGCCGGATCGTGGTCGGCGAGGACGAGACCGCCGAGGTCGGCAGCGAGCTGGCGGTCATCGCCGGCGAGGGCGAGGACGCGGGCGCGGCTCCCACGGAGAAGGCCGAGCCGGCCACCGAGCCGACGGCCGCCGCCGAGGGCACCGGCCCCGAGCCGGAGCAGGCCCAGGAGGCCGAGGAGGCCGCCGCCGAGCCGGGCGCCGAGGCCGAGCAGCCGGCCGTCGAGGAGCCGGCCGAGCCCGCCGCGCCGTCGGGCGAGGGCACGCCGGTGACCATGCCGGCCCTGGGCGAGAGCGTCACCGAGGGTACTGTCACCCGCTGGCTCAAGCAGGTCGGCGAGACCGTCGAGGTGGACGAGCCGCTGCTGGAGGTCTCCACCGACAAGGTCGACACCGAGATCCCGTCGCCGGTCGCCGGCACGCTGCAGGAGATCAAGGTCGCCGAGGACGAGACCGCCGACGTCGGCGCCGTGCTGGCGATCGTCGGGGTGGCCGGCGCCGCGCCCGCGAAGGCGGAGCCGAAGCCCGAGCCCAAGCCGGAGCCCAAGGCCGAGGCGAAGCCCGAACCGAAGCCGGAGCCGAAGGTCGAGGAGCCCACGCCGGGCGCGTCCTACAACGAGCCGGCCGCCGAGGCGGAGCAGGCCGCGCAGCCGGCCAAGGCCGAGCAGGCGGCCCAGCCGGCCGCGCCGGCCGCCGCGCAGCGCCCGAGCGTTCCGTCCGAGTACGGCGAGGACGCCGCCGGGTACGTGACGCCGCTGGTGCGCAAGCTCGCCGCCGAGCACGGCGTGGACCTGGGCTCGATCAAGGGCACCGGCGTGGGTGGCCGCATCCGCAAGCAGGACGTGCTGGAGGCGGCCGAGAAGGCGAAGGCCGCCAAGCCCGCGCCGGCCGCCGCCGCTGCCCCGTCCGCACCCGCCCCGGCCAAGCCGGCCGCCAAGCCGGAGCCGAGCGCCAAGCGGGGCACCACGGAGAAGCTGCCGCGGATCCGTTCGATCATCGCCAAGCGTCTCCAGCAGTCGCTGCACGAGACGGCGCAGCTGACCACCGTCGTCGAGGTCGACGTCACCAAGGTCGCCAAGCTGCGGGCGCGGGCCAAGGACTCGTTCCAGGCCAAGCACGGCGTGAAGCTGTCCTTCCTGCCGTTCTTCGCGGTGGCCGCGATCGAGGCGCTCCAGACGTACCCGATCATCCAGGCCAGCATGGACCTGGACGGCGGGACGATCACCTACCCGGGCGCCGAGCACCTGGGCATCGCGGTGGACACCGAGCGCGGGCTGCTCACGCCGGTCATCCACAACGCCGGTGACCTGAACATGGGTGGCCTGGCCAAGCGGATCGCCGACCTGGCCGAGCGCACCCGGGCCAACAAGATCACCCCGGACGAGATGGCCGGGGCGACGTTCACGCTCACCAACACCGGCAGCCGGGGCGCGCTGTTCGACACCCCGATCGTGCCGTCGCCGCAGTCGGCGATGCTCGGCACGGGTGCCGTGGTGAAGCGTCCGGTCGTGGTGAACGATGCTGAGCTGGGCGAGGTCGTGGCGATCCGCTCGATGGTCTACCTGGCTCTGTCGTACGACCACCGGCTGATCGACGGCGCCGACGCGGCCCGCTTCCTCACCGCGGTGAAGGAGCGGCTGGAGGGCGGCAACTTCGAGGCCGAGCTGGGTCTGTAGATCCGAGACGGCGAGGGGGCGCGCGGCGACATGCCGCGCGTCCCCTTCCTCGTTTCCGCGGGTCAGCCGCGCAGGTGCGCCTCGGAGACGGTCCAGAGCTGCTCGGCGGCCTCCGGATCCCGGGCGTACGCGGCCCAGCCGGTGCGGGTGCCCGGCTGGTTCGGCCCGGCCTCCTGGCAGTCCTCGAAGTACCGGCCGCCGACGCCGTCGAGCAGCGGCGAGGTGGCGACCAGCACCGAGGTCGCCGCGCCCTGCTCCGGGGTCTTGAAGGCGGCCGCGTTGCCGCTGCGCATCCGCGCCAGCTCCTCCTCGCTGATGTAGCGCTGGAGGTTGGTCCGGATCGCGCCCGGCATCAGCGCGTTGGTGTAGATGCCGTCGTCGGCCCAGCGGCGGGTCGCCTCCACCGCGAACAGCACGTTCGCGGTCTTGGACTGCCCGTACGCCAGCCACGGGTCGTACGGCCGCTGCCGGAAGTGGATGTCGGAGAACACCACCGGCGAGCGCAGGTGCGCCGCCGAGCTGACCGAGACGATCCGCGCGCCGTCGGCCGCGGCGAGCGCCGGGCGCAGCCCGGTGGCGAGCGCGAAGTGCCCGAGGTGGTTGGTCGCGAACTGCATCTCCCAGCCCTGCTCGGTGCGCATCTCGGGCGAGGCCATGATCCCGGCGTTGTCGACGAGCATGTGCAGTGGCCCGTCCCAGGTGCGGACGAACGCGGCCACCGAGGCGAGGTCGGCGAGGTCGAGCGGGGCGACCAGGATCCGGTCGTTGCCGGTGGTGCCGATGATGTCGTCGGCGGCGCGCTGTCCGGCCTCGGTGTTGCGGACGGCGAGTGTGACGTCGGCTCCGGCGGCGGCGAGCGCGCGGGCGGTCTCCACGCCGATCCCGGAGGCGCCGCCGGTGACGACGGCCCGCCGGTCGGTCAGGTCCAGGTCGCGGACCACCTCCAGGGCTGTGGTCTCGGCGGAGAACGGGGTGGTGACTGGTGTCGAGCTGGTCATGGTCCATCCTTGTCGACGGCGACGCGGACCGATGTCCGCCCGCTACGATGAGAAGCGGAGGATCCTCCGTTACTCCGCCAGCATAATCGGAGGGGGCTCCGGTTACCATCGTGCCGGGCCGGCGACCCGGTCGAGGGAGGAGTGCCCGTGCCCGACCGACAGCTGCGCGCGGACGCGCTGCGCAACCGGCAGCGGCTGCTGGACGCCGCGGTCCAGGCGTTTTCCCAGGACGGCCCGGAGGTAACGCTGGACCGGGTCGCCAAGGACGCCGGCGTCGGCATCGGCACGCTCTACCGCCACTTCCCGAGCCGGGAGGCACTGATCGAGGCGGCGTACCGCAACGAGCTGGAGAAGCTCTGCGACGCCGCTCCGGCGCTGCTCGCGGCCCAGCCCGCCGACGCGGCGCTACGCGCCTGGATGGACCGGTTCGTCGACTACCTCGCCACCAAGCGGGGCATGGCCGACGCGCTGCGGCTGGTGATCGCCTCCGGCGCCAACCCGTACGCGCAGAGCCGCGACCTGCTGCTCGCCGCGCTCGGGGCGCTGCTCGCGGCGGGCGCCGCAGCGGGCGTCGTACGCGCCGACGTGGCCGCCGCCGACGTGCTCGCCAGCCTCAGCGGGGTCTCCCTGGTGGCGGGCGAGCCGGACCAGCGTGCCCAGGCCGGACGCCTGCTCGACCTGCTGATGGACGGGTTGCGCCACCGGCCGGGCTGACCGGAATCGGCCCGCGGCCCGGACCGGCGCTGACAGACTCGGCCGGTGGGCTCGTACGGGTGGCGGGGACGCCTGGGGCCGGCCGTGCCGGTGGCCCCGGGCGCCCGGGTCGACCGGTTCGAGATCTTCTTCGACCTGGTCTTCGTCTTCTCGTTCTTCATCATCACCCGGGCCACCGCGCTCGAGGTGACCGGCGGGGCGCTGCTGCACGCCCTGCTGGTCCTCGCCGTGCTCTGGTGGTCGTGGGTGGTGCACAGCGTCGTCGCCACCCGGGTACGCCTCGGCGAGGGCTTCGTCCCGGTGCTCATGACAGTCGGCATGGCCGCGCTGTTCACGTTCGCGCTGTCGCTGCCGCACGCGTTCCGCGACCCGCGCGGCAACGAGGCCGGGCCGATGGTCGCGGCGCTCAGCTACACCGTCCTGCGGCTGGTGCACCTGCTGCTCTACCGGCACGCCGTCCGGGACAGCCCGAACGAGCGCCGGCAACTGATCCGGTTCGCCCCCGAGGTGGTCGGCAGCACCGCGCTGCTGCTGGTCGCCGCGCTGCTGCCGCCGAGGATCGACGACCTGTTCTCGGCGGCGGTGCTGCGGGACGTGCTGTGGGCCGGCGTCATCCTGCTCCAGTACGGCACCGGCATCCTCGCCGGCACGTGGGGCTGGGGCGTCGCGTCCGCCGAACACTGGACCGAGCGGTACGACCTCATCCTGATCATCGCGCTCGGCGAGTCGGTCATCTCCGTCGGCGTGGGCAGCAACCTGCTCGGCCAGCCGCCCACCTGGCCGGCCGTGGCGGCGGCGGTGCTCGGCATCTTCTTCACCGCCGCGCTCTGGTGGGCGCACTACGACATGGTCGGGCCGGCCGCCCGGATCGCCCTGCACGCCGCGCAGGACGGTCCCCGGGTGGCGATGGCCCGGGACGCGTACGCGTACCTGTTCCTGCCGATGATCGCGGGCATCATCCTGTTCGCGCTCGGCGCCGAGACGATCGTGCACGGGATCGCCGACCCGAACGTGCCGCCGAGCGAGCCGGCACACGGTCCGGGCGTGCCGCTGCTGTACGGCGGCGTGATCTGCTACCTGTGCGGCAACATGCTGTTCCAGCTGCGTACCCTGCGCACGGTGAGCTGGACCCGGGTCGGGACGGTGCTGCTGCTCGGCGTGGCCATCCCGGTCGCGGAGCGGGTGCCGGGGCTGGCCGCGCTGGGCATCCTGACCGCCCTCACAGTGGGCATGGTGGCCGTCGAGGTGATCGTCTTCGCCGAGGGCCGGCAGGCGCTGCGCAAGCTGGTCTTCGAGGAGCGCGCCAGCCACGAGGCGCACGAGGCGGCCTGGCGGGCCCGGTGGCACGAGCAACCCGAGGACCGCGACGCGAACGGATGAACGCCGCCGTGTGACGTTCGGCCGTCGGCAGAATCTGCGTGTGCGGGTGGCCGGCGGCGCGGCGTGCGCCGATGCTGAGGCGATGGCGACCTTCTCCGTACAGGCGCAGCCCACCGACGCGGCGAGCTGGACCGAGCTGGCCCGTACCGTCGAGGCGGCCGGCTTCGACGCGCTGTTCGCGGCCGACCACCCCGGCTCCTGCGCGTCGCCGTTCGTCGCGCTGGCCGCTGCGGCGGCCGTGACCAGCAGGTTGGGCCTCGGCTCGTACGTCTCCAACGCCGGCGTCCGCGAGCCGATCCTGCTCGCCGCCGACGTGGCCACCCTGGACGTGGTCTCCGGCGGACGGGCCCGGTTCGGCGTCGGCGCCGGCCACACGCCGGCCGAGTGGCGGGCTGTCGGGCGCGAGCGCCCGGACGTCGCCGGCCGGGTACGCCGCTGCGTCGAGGTGGCCGAGGCGGTCCGGGCGCTGCTGGCCGGCGACGAGGTCACCGTGGACACCGGGGACCTGACCGCGTACGCGGCACGGCTCGACCGGCCCCGCCCGGTCCAGGACCGGATCCCGCTGACCGTCGGCGCTTCCAACTCGACGCTGCTGCGCTGGGCGGGAAGGCACGCCGACGTGGTCGGCCTGGCCGGCTTCGGCCGTACGCTGCCCGACGGCCACCAGCACACCGTCCGGTGGCGGGCCGACCAGATCGAGGCGCAGCTCGCGCACGTGGCGGCCGGAGCGGCCGGCCGGGAGACGCCGCCGGTCCTGGAGGCGCTGGTCCAGCACGTCGCCGTCACCGACGACGCGGAGGCGGCCGCCGCCGGGACGGCCGCCGAGACCGGGCTCACCCCGGCGGAGGTGCTGGCCACCCCGTTCGTGCTGGCCGGGACGCCCGACGAGATCGTCTCGGCCGTGGCCGGGCACCGGCGCCGCTGGGGCGTCACCCGCTTCGTGGTACGCGCCGGGGCCGTCGACGCGCTCGCCCCGCTCCTGCCCCGGCTGGCGGGAAAAGAGCTGGACTTCGAGCACACTCGAAAGTGAACACTGGGCGCATGACGACGACACGACGGCTGGGCCGCAGCGGCATCGAGGTCAGCGCGATCGGTATGGGCTGCTGGGCGATCGGCGGCCCGCTCTGGGGCGGCACCCAACCGCTCGGCTGGGGCGAGGTGGACGACGACGAGTCGGTGCGTACCGTCCACCGGGCGCTCGACCTGGGCGCGACGCTGTTCGACACCTCCAGCAACTACGGCGCGGGGCACAGCGAGCGGGTGCTCGGGCGCGCGCTCGCCGGCCGCCGGGACCGCGCGGTCATCGCGACCAAGTTCGGCTATCCCACCGACGAGGAGACCCGCCAGGCGCTCGGCGAGGACGCCAGCCCTGACTACGCACGGCGCAGCCTGGAGGGTTCGCTGCGCCGGCTCGGCACCGACCACGTCGACCTCTACCAGCTCCACCTGGGCGGCCTGCCGGTGCCGCGGGCGCTGGACCTCGTCGGCACCCTGGAGGACCTGGTCGCCGAGGGAAAGATCCGGGCGTACGGCTGGAGCACCGACGACCCTGCCTCGGCGCGCGCCTTCGCCGAGGCCGGACCGCACTGCGCGGCGATCCAGCACGACCAGTCGGTGCTGCGGGACAACGCCGCCATGCTCGCGGTCTGCGCTGAGTTCGACCTGGCCGCTCTGAACCGGGGGCCGCTGGCGATGGGCCTGCTCACCGCGAAGTACCAGGATGCTCCCACCGCCCGGGGCGACGACGACGTGCGCGGCGTGGCCCCGGAGTGGCTGGACTGGTTCACCGGCGGCGTACCGCGCGCCGAGTGGGCCGAGCGGGTGGCCCGGGTCCGTGAGGCGCTGACCGCCGACGGCCGCACGCTCGCCCAGGGGGCGCTGGGCTGGCTGCTCGCCCGCAGCCCGCACACGCTGCCGATCCCCGGCTGCCGGACCGTCGGGCAGGCCGAGGAGAATCTCGGCGCGCTGGCGTACGGGCCGCTGCCGCAGGACGCGTTCGCCGAGGTGGAGCGCCTGCTCGCCGACCTGCGCACCGCCCCCGCCGACGCCTGACCGCCCGGGTCTCGCCGCGGGGGACGCCTCAGAGGTGTCGGCGGACCTCCGCGGCGAACCGGGGCAGGCCGGTGCGTCCCAGCAGTACGAGCAGACCCGGTACGGTCGTCGGCTCCCTGCGGTAGGCCGCTGCCTGCCGGTGCAGGACGTCGAGTGTCTGCCCCGGATAGAGGTCCAGCTGATCGAGCAGGAAGTCGTCCGGATGCACCGCCACGATGTCGAAGGACTTGAGCGACGGCTCGGGGAAGTCACCGACGTTGAACGTGACCAGCACCTCCGCGTTCGCCCGGACGGCGGCAGCCAGCACGTGCCGGTCCTTGGGATCGTTGGACATGCCGTCGATCAGCGACTCGTACCCGCTGACCATGGCGTCCGGAAAGGCTTCGGCCATCTGGCCGATTCGGCGGTCGACCCGCTCCTCCGCGATGCCTCGTACGATCAGGTTGCGTCGCAGCTCGTCCAGGACGTCCTTGGACCAGAGGGGTCGGTAGGCGGCGACCTCGGCCAGCCGCAGCAGGGTGTCGCAGAGATGCGCCGGGTAGAGGACGCAGGTGTCGAGAAACGCCGGGAACGCCACTCAGGTCACCCTCATCTCGTCCTGCGCGGTGTGGCCGTCGCGTCGTACAGGCCGTCTTCCTCGGCTTCGGCGGTCATCCGGTCGAGTGTCCGGCGGCGCGCCTGCCGGGTCCGCTCCTGGTAGTCGAGAACGTCCCGGAGCATGACTCGCCGGTGACGGCCGCGCATCGTGTACGGCATCTCACCCTCGGACAGCAACCGGACCAGCGTGGGCCGGGAGATGTTGAGCAGGTCTGCCGCTTCCTGGGTCGTCAGCATCGTGTTGTGCGGCGCGATGGAGATCGCGAGCCCTTCGGACAGTGCCGTCACCACGTCCCGCAGCACGCCGTACAACTCGTCGGGGATCTCGATCTCGGACCCGTCCGGCCCAACCAGCCTGGCCCGCGCGCGACCGCCGGCGCTCCGCAGTTCCTGCACGAACCGGGCCAGCTCAGCCGGGTCGTCCGGGGGAAGGACCGTACGTTCACGCAGGGCGTTGCTCATGACGCAAGCGTATCTCTATTCGAAAAAAACGCAACGCGTTTAGCGTGCGTGACCGGTGGGCGTGACGAGTGAGTGATTTCGCTCAACGCATCCGAATCGCGCCGCGTACTCGAAGATGTGAGCATGCGGATCCTCATGGCCGGCGCGTCCGGTTTCCTCGGCACCCGACTGGTCGACTGCCTCACCGCGGACGGCCACCAGGTCACCCGCCTGGTCCGCCGCCCGCCACGCACCCCCGTCGAACGGCAGTGGAACCCGTCCGCCGCACAGCTGGACCCGCAGTGTGTCGCCGACGCCGACGCGGTGGTGAACCTGGCCGGCGCGGGGGTGGGCGACAAGCGCTGGAACGACGAGTACCGGAAGGTGATCCGGACCAGCCGGGTGGACAGCACCACCACGCTCGCCATCACGATCGCCGGCCTGCCCGCCGCCGACCGTCCGACGGTGCTGCTGAACTCCTCCGCCGTCGGCTGGTACGGCAACACCGGCGACCGGACGGTAACCGAGGAGGCACCTGCGGGTGAGGGGTTCCTCGCCGATGTCTGCCGCGTCTGGGAGGCCGCGACCCGCCCGGCCGAGGACGCGGGCGTACGGGTGGTGCGCCTGCGTACCGGACTGCCGCTGCACCGCGACGGCGGCCTGCTCAAGCCGCAGCTGCTGCCGTTCCGGCTCGGCGTCGGCGGCAAGCTGGGCAACGGGCGGCAGTGGCTGCCGTGGATCTCGATGCGGGACTGGCTCGACGCCGCGAAGTTCCTGCTGAACCACGACGGCATCGCCGGCGCGGTGAACGTGGTCGGCCCGGCGCCGGTCACCAACGCCGAGTTCACCAGGGAACTGGCCCGCCAGCTGCACCGCCCGGCGATCATGCCGATCCCGGCGGTGGCGCTGAAGGTGGCGCTCGGCGGTTTCGCGCAGGAGGCGCTGACCAGCGCGCGGGTGCTGCCCGCCGTGCTCGACAAGGCCGGCTTCTCCTGGGCGCACCCGGACCTGGCGGGCGCGCTGCGCGCCGCCCTCTCCGAGTGACCGGCCGAGGGCGGCGCGACGCGGCGGATCAGCAGCCGATCACCCAGTACGCGGGCCCGGTCTGCTTCAGCGTGCTCTTGTAGAAGGTGTTGTAGAGGCCCATCCGCTGCCCGCTGCCGAGCGCGTAGGCGTAGCCACCGGACTGGTAGGCCCGCCCGGCCACCACGTGCGCGTAGTTGCTGGCGGTGACGCAGACCGGCGCGCTGGTCGGCGTGGGCGAGGCGGTCGGCGTGGGCGAGGCCGTCGGCGTGGGTGACGCGGTGGCCGTCGGGGTCGGGCTCGGCGAGGCGCCGCCACCGCCGAGCCCGAAGAAGACCGCGTCCCGGTACGTCGAACAGATGGTGTCCAGGAAGTACGCCCCGGCGGTGCCGCACTGGTCCGCGCCCGTACCCGGGTCGACGGGGGTGCCGTGGCCCATCCCGGAGACCCGGTAGAGGCGGACCTGGTCGGTGCCGTAGACCTCCAGGCTCGTGCCGGCCGGCAGCGTGGATGTGCTGGTCGGTGTGGTCGACACGCCCAGCACGTTCGTCCACTGGTCCCGCGACTCGGCGGCGTTCGCGGTCGCCACGGTGGTGTCGCTGGTGCCGTGCCAGATCGCCACCCGGGGGCGCTTGCCGGTGTACCCGGGGTACGCGCTGCGGACCAGGTCGCCCCACTGCGCCGGGGTCTTGTCCACGCCCGGGTTCATGCAGCTGAACGCGGTGACGGTGCTGGTGGCGCAGCGGTACGGGATGCCGGCGATGATCGAGCCGCCGGCGAAGACGTCGGGGTAGGCGGCAAGCATGGCCGCGCTCATCGCGCCACCGGCGGAGAGGCCGCTGACGTAGACGCGGGCGCCGTCGGTGCCGTAGGTGGTCTTGGCGTAGTCGACCATCTGCTTGATCGACAGCGCCTCGCCCTGGCCGCGTGCGGTGTCACCGGTCTCGAACCAGTTGAAGCAGGAGTTGGCGTTGTTGCCGCTGGGCTGCTGCGGCGCGATGAGCGTGAACTTCCACTGGTCGGCGTACTTCTGCCAGCCGGAGTTGGTGACGTACGTCGAGGCGTTCTGCACGCACCCGTGCAGCAGCACCACGGCGGGCGCGCCGGCGGGCAGGCCGTCCGGGCGGTACGCGTACATGGCCAGGTTGCCGGGGTTGGAGCCGAACCCGGTGACCTGGGTCAGCGAGGCGGCCTGGGCGGGAAGGGCGGCGACCAGCGCGGTGGCCGCGGCCAGCACGACCCCGGCCGCCGCCCCGGCGACGCGGGCGATGAGGGATGAGGAGCGGGGCACGGGGACCTCCCGATCGTGGAATGTGAACTGAGTCACCTCCGAGTTGCCGAGACGTTACGGCCGCGTTTCGTCACACCGGAATGGCCGCCGCTCACACATTCACGGTCACCGAAGTGTGCGGCGAGTTCCGTGTCCGGGCGGTCTGCCCAGGTCCGGTTGGTAACGTCCGCTGCGTGCCCTCCTCCCCGTCCCCGGCCGCCGGCCCGGCGCCGACGCGCGTCCGCGACCGGCGCGCCGACCTGCTGGTCACGCTCGCCGCGCTGGCCCTGGCCCTCTGGGTGACGAGTGGCATGTGGCGGGATCCGAACAGCCGCGCGATCACCGTCAACTCCAGTGACCAGGCGCTGTTCGAGTGGCTGCTGGCGTTCGGCGGGCACGCGCTGACCCACGGGCAGAACCCGCTGTACACCACCTTGATCAACGTCCCGGACGGGGTGAACCTCGCGGTCAACACCTCGATCACCGTGTACGCGGCGGTCTTCGCGCCGCTGACGTACCTGATCGGGCCGCCCGCGACGTTCCTGGTGATCCTCACGCTCAACCTGGCCGCGACGGCGGTGGCCTGGTACTGGCTGCTCAGTCGGCACCTGGTCCGCAGCCGGCTGGCCGCCGGGGTGGGCGCGCTGTTCATCGCCTTCTGCCCGGCGATGGTGTCGCACGCCAACGCGCACCTGAACTGGACCGCGGGCTGGCTGGTGCCGCTGCTGATCTGGGGCGTGTTCCGGCTGCGCCGGCCGGGCCGGGCGGTCACCGGCGGGATCGTGCTCGGCCTGCTGGTGGCTGTCGCGTTCTCGATCGCCGCCGAGGGGCTGTTCTTCACCGCGCTGGCGCTCGGCGTGTTCCTCGCGGTGTGGGCGCTGCACCCGGCCCGCCGGTCCGAGGTACGCGCCGCGCTGCCCCGGATGGCGGCCGGGCTGGGCGTGACAGCGCTCGTCGCCGGGGCACTGCTGGCGTACCCGCTGTGGCTGCACTTCCTCGGACCGCAACGGTTCCACGGCACCGGGTTCGACCCGTTGATCCACTCCGAGGACATCGCCGCGTACGGGTCCTATCCGCGCCGGTCGCTGGCCGGCTGGGCCGGGTGGGGCACCTCGCTCGCGCCCAACCCGACGGAGGAGAACTCGTTCTTCGGCGTACCGCTGCTCCTGCTCGCCGCCGCCTGCTTCGCGCTGCTGTGGCGGCGCGCGGACCGCGCGTTCCGGGCCACCCTCGCGGCGCTCGGGGTGACCGCAGTGGTCTTCGCGGTGCTGTCGTGGGGGCCCACTGTGAAGTGGAACGGCCGCCGCTTCGACCAGACGCTGCCGTTCGGGGTGCTGGACAACCTGCCGGTGATCAACGCGGCGTTGCCGTCCCGGCTGGCGCTCGTGGTCGCGCCGGTCATCGGTCTGCTGCTTGCGTACGCGATCGACTCGCTGCGTGCCCGGCCGCCCCGGCGCCGGGTGAGCGGGCTCGCCTGGGCGCTGGGCTTCGCCGCGGCGCTGCTGCCGCTGGTGCCCACGCCGCTGCTGACCAGCGTCCGCGAGCCGATCCCGCAGTTCATCACCAGCGGCGCCTGGCAGCGTTACGTCCCGCCCGACGGGGTGCTGACGCCGCTGCCGCTGACCGTGGACGTCTACCCGGACGGGCAGCGCTGGCAGGCGTACGCGCTCGCCCACCGGCAGGGTGAGTTCCGGATCCCGTCCGGCTTCTTCCTCGGGCCCGGCGGGCCGGAGGGCCGGGGCCGGATCGGCCCGGTGCCGCGCACCTTCGACTCACTGATGGACCAGGCGGGCCGGACCGGGCTGGTGCCGATCATCACCGACGGCAGCATCCGCGAGTCCCGGGCGGACCTGCGCTACTGGGGGGTCCAGGCGGTGGTGCTGCCGGACCGGGTGCACGGCGCCAAGTTCGACGTCGACGAGGAGGCGCTGCGGCGCACCGCCACCGCGCTGCTCGGCCCGCCCGAGCGGGTGGAGGACGTCTGGCTGTGGCGGGTGCCGGCCTGACCGTCGCCGTGTCCCCCGCGATGGCGACGAGGCTCACGGGTCCGGTTCCCGGAGGGCGGGACTAGGCTGGACGGGTGAGCGTGACGACTTCCGGGCTGACCGCCGTCCGCGCAGGCCTGCTCGACTACCAGGCCGCCTGGGACGAGCAGCGCCGGCTGCACGAGGCGGTGGTGGCCGGCGAGCAGGGCGACACGGTGCTGCTGCTGGAGCACCCCAGCGTCTACACCGCCGGCAAGCGCACCGAGCCGTGGGACCGGCCGATGGACGGCACCCCGGTGGTGGACGTGGACCGCGGCGGGAAGATCACCTGGCACGGTCCGGGGCAGCTCGTCGGCTACCCGATCGTCCGGCTGCCCGACCCGGTCGACGTGGTCGCGTACGTCCGGCGCACCGAGCAGTTGCTGATCGACGTCTGCGCCGAGTTCGGGCTGTCCGCCGGCCGGGTCGAGGGACGCAGCGGCGTGTGGGTGCCGGAGGACGACCGGGGGCCGGCCCGCAAGGTCGCCGCCATCGGCATCCGCGTGGCCCGCGGCGTCACGCTGCACGGCTTCTCCGTCAACTGCGACTGCGACCTGGGCTTCTTCGACCGGATCGTGCCCTGCGGCATCCGCGACGCCGGGGTCACCTCGCTGACCGCCGAGCTGGGCCGGCCGATCACCGTCGCCGACGTGCTGCCGGTGGTCGAGCGGCACCTGCCGACGCTGACGCAGGTCTGAGCCCGGTGCGGCTCGACCTGGTCACGCTCGTCGTGACCGAGTACGACCCCGCGATCGCCTTCTTCACCGAGGTGCTCGGGTTCGAGCTGGCCGAGGACAAGCCGTCGCTGACGAACGACGGCCGGCCCAAGCGCTGGGTGGTCGTACGCCCGCCGGGCGGCGGCACCGGCCTGCTGCTGGCCCGCGCCGACGGCGAGCACCAGGCCGGCGCGGTCGGCGACCAGACCCACGGCCGGGTGGGCTTCTTCCTCCAGGTCGACGACTTCGAGGCGGTGTACCGCCGGATGGTCGACGCGGGCGTCGAGTTCGTCCGGCCGCCCCGCACCGAGCCGTACGGCCGGGTCGCGGTCTTCCGCGACATCGCCGGCAACTCCTGGGACCTGCTCGGCCCGGCCTGACCGCTCGGCGGCGCGGTGTGCGACCGGTCCGGATCGCCGCCCGCCCAGGGCCACCGCCCGCCCAGACC
>NZ_LEKG01000089.1:0-32206 GCF_001029515.1 Micromonospora sp. RV43
GGGTGAGGTGGTGGACCAGCTCAGGCGGGCCGGTGCGGGGTGGGGTGGGGTGGCGCTTCCGCCAGGTGGCCAGGGCGGCGTAGAACTCGGTGGCGCGGCCGAGGTGGACGCCGCCGGGTTGGCCGGTGGCTACGTCGAGGTAGCCGAGGTGGGTGCCGTCGCTGGCGTCGAAGTGGACGACCTGGCGGCCGTCGTGCGTCGCCTTGCGGGTGGTCACCACCGGTCGGCCGCCGTCCGGCGGCGCGGCGTGACGCCCGGCGCGTGATTACCGCCCGTGACGGTGTGGCGGGGGTTAGCGGCACCGTTAGCGGACCGGCAACGGGTGCCGGAAGGCGTTACCAGCAGCGGCCCTCCGGTGGCCCGGACGGCGTTGGCGGAAGCCGCCCAACGGCCGCCAGCGCGCGGCGCGCGAGCCCCGAAGACCGCGCCGTGAGCGGCGCACCCCACCCCCGAACCAGACCACCGAACCCGCAGCACCGCCGTTACCGCCGGCCCCACCCCGTTAGCCACCGTCACCACCTCACACCCCCTCGCTCAGAACCAGCACCGTCGTATCAGAACCGTCCACCCCACTCAGTCACCCACCACCAGCACAGCCAGCAACCCACCACACAAGAACCTAGTTTGAACCGTCACACCAAGGCATTGCAATGTACTGGTGCAAGATCATCAGCTATGATCGATCCATGACCGTGCGCGTGACCCCTATCCCTGCGGGGATGGCCGGTGCGCGCTACCCGTGGGAGTGCCGGGCACACGAGCATGATCGTCAGGCGTACTACCACGAGGGTCAGGAGGTCGGCCCGGCCGCGCGGTGGCTCGGTGCGGGGGTGGAGCGGCTCGGGTACGAGCAGGGTTCCGAGGTGGTCAAGGAAGAGCACCTGGTGCTGTTCGGCGAGCTGTGCGACCCGCGTCTGCACGCGGAGCTGACCGCCCGTGCGGAGGTCGAGATCCGGGAGCTTGGGCTCACGGGTGACGACGCGAAGGACCACTACGCTGAGCTACTGAAGGGTGCCCGGTTGGGTCGCGCGCCCCGGCAGTACAAGTCGGTCGACGAGCGGCTGGCGGAGGCGTTGAAGGCCGAGCCGGACGCGGACGCGCACCGCCGTGAGGAGCTGCGCCGGCTGATCGAGGCGAAGCAGCCGAAGGCCAACGGGTCGTTCGACGTGACGTTCTCGGCGCAGAAGAGCATCAGCTTGTACCGGGCGGGTCTGCTGGCGCAGGGCCGCACCGAGGACGCGGCGAAGGTCGAGGCCGCGCACCGGGCCGGGGTCGCCGCGGCGTTGGAGTACCTCCAGCGGGAGGCGGGTTTCAGCCGCGCCGGCTACCACGGCAGCGCTGGCCCGGACGGGGCGAGCGTGGGCCGCTACGTTGACGCGCACGAGTGGATCGCGGCGGAGTTCCTGCACGAGACGTCCCGGGCCGGTGACGTGCAGATGCACTCGCACCTCCAAGTGCTCAACCGGGTGCCCACCGTGGACGACGACGGCACGGTGGTGTGGCGGACGCTGGACTCGCGGGCGCTGCACAAGGCCCGTCCGGGCATGGAGGCGGTCTACCACCGCACGATGGAGGAGCAGCTGACCCGGGATCTGCCGGTGGACCTGGAGACCCGGGAGGACGGCAAGGCCCGCGAGGTCATCGGGATCACCCTGGACGACCGGGAGGCCGCGTCGACGCGCCGGCAGCAGATCAAGGGTGAGCTGGCCGAGTACGTGGAGCTGTACCGGCAGCGCACCGGGCATGAGCCGTCGCCGCAGACGCTGTCGAAGATGGCCGAGCGGGCGGCGTTGCAGACCCGGGACCGCAAGGACGCGGCGGTGCCGATGGACGAGCTGGTCGACCGGTGGGAGCGCGAGGCGGTCGCCGCTGACCGGCGGACCCACGCGCAGATGGCCGAGAACGCCGAGGCCGCCGCGGTGAACCGGCGGTTGGCTCGGATGCGCGCCGACCAGCCGGCGCCGGTGCTGGACCGGGGTCGGGTGATCGCGCAGGCGTTGGGTGAGGTGCAGTCGGAGCGGGCGAAGTTCTCCCGCGACGACGTGATGCGCTGCATGGCCCGGGCGCTGCCCGAGCAGCTGGGCGCCGCCGCCGACGAGGCCGGCGGGGTGACCGCGCTGCTGGAGTCGCTGACCGACGAGGCCCTGAGCAGCGGCGGGTACGGCGTGGTGCAGGTGTCCGGGTTCGAGGTGGTCAACACCCCGCCGGAGCTGCGGCGGGAGTCCGACGGGCGCAGCATCTACCAGCCAGGCCGCGCCGAGCGGTACTCCACCGAGACGCAGCTGCGCGAGGAAGAGCGGATGGTGGCCACCGCCTCCCGCACCGATGCGCCGCGGCTGTCCCCGGAGCAGATCGAGGACGCGATCGCGGCGTCGACGCTGGGCGAGGACCAGGCCGCCGCCGTGCGCGGGGTGCTCGGCGACGGCCGGCAGGTGTCGGTCATCGTCGGCCCGGCCGGCACGGGGAAGAGCTACGCGCAGGGCGTCATCACGAAGGCGTGGGAGGAGGCCGGCGGCCGGGTGATCGGGCTCGCCCCGTCGAACATCGCCGCCGGGGTGCTCGCCGAAGCCGGCGTCACTACCACCACCAACATCGAGTACTTCCTGATGCTTCAGGCTGGGAAGGGCCCGGTAGAGGACCGGGTGCGGTTTGGGGTGAGGCCGGGTGACCTGGTCATCGTCGACGAGGCCGCGATGGCTCGGCACGACGACATGACTGAGCTGGTGCAGATCGTGGCTGACGCCGGGGCGAAGATGGCCACGGTCGGCGACGACGGGCAGCTCCAGTCGGTGGGCGCCGGCGGCGGGTTCCGGCTGCTGCGGCAGGAGACCGAGGCGTACGAGCTGCGCACGGTGCGCCGGTTCCGCGACGAGCACGGTCAGGTCCGTGACTGGGAGGCCGAGGCGTCGCTCGGGCTGCGGGAGGGTCGCGCCGAGGCGCTCGCCGCGTACGAGGAGCACGGCCGGCTGCACGGCGGCACCGCCGAGGAGATGACCGAGAAGTCTGTCGGCCGGTACGTCGCGGCGGTGCTGGACGGGAAGGTCGCCACCCTGACCACCCCGACCAACGACATCGCCGACGACCTGTCCGCCCGGATCCGCGCCGAGCTGGTGCGCCTCGGGCGGGTCGAGGAGGGCGGCGCGGCGGTCATGGGCGGCAACGTCGCCGGGGTCGGCGACTTGGTCCAGACCCGCGAGAACGAATCAGGGCTGGTCGACAGCGAGGGCTTGCAGGTCATCAACCGCCGGGTCTACCGGGTGACCGAGCTGCACGAGGACGGATCCCTCACGGTGCGCCGGTTCACTGGCCTGGACGCCGAGGGCCGCGACCAGCTCGGCGGCACCGTCCGGCTGGACGCCGACTACGTCCGGACGTACACCGCGCTGGGCTACGCCGGCACCATCCACGCCACCCAGGGCCGCAACGCGGACCGCGGCTACACCTACGGCGACGCTGACCAGGGCATGACCCGCGAGCACGCCTACGTCGGCCTGACCCGGGGCACCGAGACCAACGAGGCGTTCCTGGTCACCGAGCGCACGGTGGAGGACGGCATCGACGGGATGCCCGAGGACACCCAGGCGTCGACGCCGCTGGCCGAGATGACCCGGATCCTGGACCGCGAAGGCGTCGAGAAGTCGGCCACGGAGTCGCTGCGCGAAGGACTCGAGTACGCCGAGTCGATGCCGGCGCTGGCCCCGATGTGGGTCGACGTCACCACCCGGCACACCCGCGAGCAGTGCCGCGGCCTGCTCGGCGACATCCTCGGACCCGACGCGGTCGCCCGGCTGGACGCCGAGCGGGCCGACCCGCTGTACCGGCACCTGCGGGAGGCGCAGCTCCAGGGCCACGACGTGGAGGCCCTGCTGCGCGACGCGGTCGGCGACCCGCGCAGCGTCGCCGACGCTCGGGAGCTGGGCGCGCTGCTCCAGTACCGGGTGGAGCAGGCCGCCGCCCGCCGGACCCCGGAGTACGAGCCGGCCGGCCCGGACTGGCTGGCCCGCACCCCCGACATCGAGGGCCCCGAAGGCGAGTTCGCCCGCGAGGTCGCCGAGGCGATGCAGGCCCGGCAGGAGGAGCTCGGCCGGCGGGTCGCCGAGCAGACCCCCGGGTGGGCGGTCGACCGGCTCGGCGAGGTGCCCGAGCAGGAGCCCGAGCGCACCGACTGGGAGCAGCGGGCCGCGGTCGTGGAGGCGTACCGCGAGCTGTACGGGGTGACCGGCGAGGGCACCGTCATCGGGCAGGCCCCGCCCCGCAGCGCGGTCGAGCAGCGGGCCGCGTGGGACGCCGCTTACGAGGCGCTCGGCCGGCCGGACGAGCACCGGCACATCGCTGCCGCCAGCGACGAGCAGCTGCGCGCGATGCTCGCCACCTACGACCGGGAACAGGTGTGGGCGCCGCCGTACCTCGGGCCGCAGATGGCCGAGGCGTTCACGCTGGCCCGCGACTACGAGCAGCGCGCCACCCTCGCCGAGGCGGAAGCCGCGACCCTCACCGACGCCCAGGAGCGCGCCGAGCTGGAAGCCCGCGTGGCCGCGTGGCGAGAGATGGCCGCCGGCTACGCCGAGCAGGCCGCCACCTACGAGGAGATCACCGCCGCGCACGCCGCATGGCGTCAGGACAGCGAAGACGTTCGCGAGACCGCGCAGGCCGCCGGCGCCGAGCTGGACCGCCGCCAGGTCGACCGGCAGCCGCCGGCCGAGGTCGAGCCGGTCGACGTCGACCAGGCCGCCGCCGTCGACACCGAGCGGGACGAGCAGGAGGCAGCCGAGCGGGACCAAGCCGAGACCGAGCCGGCCCAGCGAGACGCTGCCGAGCTGGAGCAGCACGCCGAGGTCGACACCGGTGAGCAGGTCGACGCGCCGCAGGTGCGGGAGGCCGAGGCGGACGTCGAGCTGGAGACCGACGCCGCCGAGCCCTCGCAGGCCGTGGTCGACGCGCCGCAGGTCGAGGTGGAGCCGGCCGAGGTCGAGGAGCCGGAGCAGCCGGCTACGCCCACCCCGGCGCAGCTCGCGGCGCAGGCGTTCCCGCAGCAGCGCGCCGCCGAGCGGGCACCCGAGCCCGAGCCGGCCGCGGCGACCGAGGCCCGGCCGGAGCCCGAGCACCAGCAGGCGGCGCAGGCCGCCCGGGTGGCCGCCGGCGCGTTTCCCCGCACCATCGAGCAGGAGCTACGCGAGGCCCGCACCTACCTGGAGCGCCGTACCCAGCGGGCCGAGGCCGCCCAGCGCAGCGGCGACCAGCAGGCCGCCCAGCGCGCCGCCGAGCAGGAGGAAAACGCGCGGCGGGAGTCGGCGAGGCTCATGCGCGAGCGGCAGCAGCAGGCAGAGCGGTCTCGCTCCCGTGGATATGAACGGTGACGCACCTATGGCTTACCGTCGATAGGAACGACGGAGGGGAGGCGGCGATGACCGGCAGCGTGCGCTATGTACCGAAGCTGAAGAGCCGCGAAGAGATCGAGTACATGCTGAACTGGATTCCTCGTGTCCTCGTGCCCGCAGACGAGCGGACTCGCTGGTCGACCCGGGAGTACGCCCGTGGCGGCACGGCCGTCTGCCGGTGGATTCTCGGCCTTGACGCTGCCTCGCCCGTCACCCAGAAGAGGCTGGGCCAGCCGGTTACGTGCGACGACGCGCGGCACGAGGGCTACGAGTCCCAGGTGGCCATGGCTCAGGGCGGGTATCCGGCCGTGAGCCCGCCTCTACCGCCGCTGTCGATCAACTTCTTGAACGGCGTCGACGACTGGGTCAAGTGGGCGACCGGTTCTCCGAACGGTTTCCACTCGCCGGATGACTGGCCCTTTCCCCGCGAGACGCCGCCCCGGCTGTAGGTCGTAGAAGACGGGTGAACAGCGGAGGGCCCCCACCGATCGGTGGGGGCCCTCCCGTGTGCGAGGAGTGCTACTCGCGGCGTTGCACGATGCGGGCGAGCCAGGGCAGCTCGGGCAGGTGGACGGTCACGCGCTGCTGGGTCCAGGGCCGGCGGAGCGCGAAGAGGCTGAGCACGATCCACCAGAGGGCGGCGATGCCGGCGGTGGTGGAGCGGGCGGGACCGGTGGTGGTGGCCCAGACCATGGCCACGGTGGCGGCGCCGAAGAGGACCCAGCCGAGCCGGGCGGCGACGGCCCGCCAGAGGAAGGCGAACGCGAACAGGCCGACTCCGGCGGCGCACCAGGTCCACCACAGCGTCTCGGCGTCGATGGGCAGGCCGGCGGAGTGGGCGGTGAGGTAGTCGCGGACCGGGTCGAGCACGACGTGGGTGAGGTTCCAGTCGCGCAGCCAGTCGAGGCCCCCGTCGACGGCGTCGACGAGGAAGCGGCCGATCCAGCGCAGCAGCGGCAGGACGAGCCCGAACAGCAGGAGTGCGACGAGTAGCACCCCGGCGGCACCGGCGGCCGGGATGAGCCACTCGGGCGGCCAGTCCTCGCGGTGCCGGCCGCGGTGTAGCCGGCGCCACAGGTCGCCGGCCCATTCGTTGAGCATGGCCGGCCAGCTGGCGTCGGTGTCCTCGATCGGCGCCGGCCCGGCCGGCGTGGTGGTGTCGGTGCTCATTCGTCGTCCTCGTCTTCGTCCTGGTCGACGTCGTCGACGGCGATGATGACCGGCTCCCCGCGGCGGGCCGCTTCAAGCTGGGCGCGGGTGAGCACGGTGCGGTCGGGCAGCTTGCGGGACAGCAGCGCCTCCAGGCCCTCGGGTGCGCCGTTGATGTCGGCGGGGGCTTGGGCGTTGATGTCGTCGAGCAGCGCGTCGACGAGCAGCGCCAACGACCCGGGGCCGGATCCGCCGTAGCCCCAGCCGAGACCGAAGTAGGAGTCTCGCGGCGCGGGGTAGATCTTCCCGTCGGTGGTGCGGATCCACACCGGCCCGTCGAGGATCAGCTCAGCCAGCGGGGCGGTCGCGGGCAGGCGTTGCGGCATGGCGGCGGTGTAGTCGCCGCCGTCGCTGCGCCAGACCGGCGCGTCGGTGTCCGGATCGACCAGGGCGTCACCCGGCTCACCGGACCGAGTGAGCAGCTCGAACGCGGCGGTGCGCTGGGTGGGGATGAGCCGCTGTGTCCACTTGAACGCCCAGGTGCTCTCGACTTCCTCGATGTGCTGCGGGTTGCTGTAGGGCAGGTCGGCGCCAGCGTCCCAGTCGGTGACCTCACGGACGCAGCGGCGAGCGAGGTCGTCGCCGCGGGCGAGCAGGTCGAGCCAACCGGCGCGGCGCTGGGTGGGCTCGATGTCGTCCAGGTCGGCTTCGGGCACCGACAGCGGCCGGGCCGCGATCCGCAGCACCCCGTCCGGCAGTTTGGCCTTCTCGACCAGCTCGACGGTCTGCGCGGCGGAGGCCGCGGCCTGAGCGTGTGCGAGACGTGCGAGGTTGACCAGCACCCGGGCGGCGGGATGGGCTTCGGGGTAGGTGGAGGCCATCATGAGCAGCGCGCCGGTATCCAGCGCGGGAGCAGCCATCACGGTGACCGGTTCTGTCGACGGCTCCCAGTTCAGCAGCAGCTGCTTGTCTCGCAGGTTCCGTGGCCACCAGGGCAGCGGTTGGCCCAACACCCCGGCCAGGTCGAGCCACGTCGGGGTGTAGGTGCGATCAGGCAGACCGGGCAGCAGGGCCTTGAGTTCCGGCCCGTGCCGCAGGGAGAGCCCGTCGGACACCACGACCACTGCGCCCTCGCCGCGCGGGGCGAGCTGCTCGGCCCACCGCCGATGCTGATGCGGCGTCCGCTGGCGAGTGGGCAGCGGCCACACCAGGTGGATCGGGCCCTCCCTGGTCTGCCAGCGCAGCGCGACCGCCCCGGGCAGTTCCACCGCGCGAATGAAGGCGGTGTGGTTCGGCATCGACGACCAGGCCGTCACCGGAACCCGCCCAGACCACCGTTCCTCGGGCTGGCTCAGCGCCCACGAGTAGGCGTCGTCTTCGGACCACCACATCTGGCCGTCATCGACGCCCGTCGCGGTCAACTTCCCGGTCTTGACCCACCACCACACGGTCAGCCGGGGCACGCCCAGCAGCTGCCCCACCGCGCCCATCCCGAGCCGCCGTTGACGGCCCTCCGGTTCTTCCACGTCCGCGATCCTCCGTTACGAAGAGATTGCCCTGTGTCACTGCCGCGCCAGCGTGCCAGACCGGTCCGACACCGGCCACCCCGAACACGAGCAAGGCCCTCACCCCGGTCGGGGTGAGGGCCTGCCGTGGCCGGTGGAGGCGTCTACGCGCCGGGTACCGGTGCCGCCGGTCGGGCCGCCATGTCGGCCTCGATGACCGCCACCAGGGCGCTGTTGTCGTCGATCGACGTGGTGGGGCGGGGTTCGACGTGGCTGTCTTCCTTGGCGCAGGCCGCCACGGTGGACTCACTGAGCAGCCGGTTGACCAGGCTGGGCAGCCACCGATCGTGCCACTCCCCGGCGCCGGCCGGGGTGCCCTTGGCCGAGCGGTAGAGGCGGTGCCACTCCTGGCACAGCCAGGACAGCTCGACGACGACGTCGGGATGCCGGTACCAGCACGCCGGGATCTTGCGCTGCCGGCCTCCAACATGACCGACCAGCCCGTACGTTCCGGCGAGGATGTCGCGCACCCAGTCGATCAGGGTGTGCCAGGCAGCCGCGGCCTGTTCCTTGTTCATGGCCGACCAGTCCCACACCCGCACCGGCTTGTCGCCGGCCGCGTCGAGCAGGTGCTGCACCTGCTCCTGGAGCACGGTCACGTCGTCGACCAGCGCGGTGACCTGCTCACCGATACCCGACAGGTCGGCGAGCTGCCCGCGCAACCGATGCAGATCCTCGCCCAGCGCGAGGATCTGCCCGGCCAGGTTGGCGCCCGCCGGCGGCACGGTGGTCACCGCGGCGTCCGCTCCGGCTCGACGTCGCGCACCGGCTCCTCGCCGACAACCTCGTCGACGCGCTGCGCCGGGATGCTGGCCGCCTTGCGGGCGGCACGTTGGGCGCGCTTGACGTCGCGGCGCTCCCACGCCGGCGTGGTCCGGATCAGCGTCGGCGGTGCGGTGCGGTGCAGCACCAGGGCGTGGTGCTCGGGGATCTCCCTCACCAGCGCCGGTTCGATGGTGGGCCGGCGGACCTCGGTGGTGGAGGTCGACCGGCCGCGCCGCTCCCCCTCGGTCTCGGTGTGCTGCTTGGTGACGTAGGTGCCGCACGCCTCGGCGATGGCGTTGAGATCCTCGGTGAGGGTCAGGCCGCCGAAGTACAGCTGGGTGTTCGCGGCGGTCTTGACGACCTGGCCGCCGCGCTCCCCGTAGATCTCGTACAGCTGGGCGAGGGCCTGCGCGGCGATGATGATGGCGATGTTCCGGCCGCCGGCGTCGGCAACCCACCGGGTCAGGTCGACCGGCACGATCAGCGCGGCCTCGTCGAGGATGAACGACATCGGCGGGTCCAGCCGGCCGCCGGGCTGGCGAGAGGCGTGGACCTTCGCCCCCTCGAACAGGTGCTGCGTCAACGCGACCAGCAGCGGCGCAAGGCTCTTGTCGTCGCCGAGCAGGTACAGGGTGCCCCGGGAGGCGATGAACGTGTCCAGGTCCAGCGCGTTCTCACCCTGCCCCGGGGCGACGATCGCGGCCACGGCCGGGTTCGCCATGAACTGCATCGACTGCGACAGGGTCAGGAAGATGCTGTCGCGGGTCTTCTCCGCCTCGGTGGTGACGACCTGGCGCAGCTCGCCGACCCAGCCGGTCGGCACCCGGTTGGAGTGCTCCCGCAGGATCTCCAGCGCCTGGTGGTTGGTCGGGGTGGCCACCCACTTCGCCACGGTGTCCATGCCCTGCTCGGTCAGCGCCGCCGCCATCAGGAAGCACCGCAGCACCTTCGTGGCCTGGTCCTCCCAGAACCCGGAGTCGTCGCTGTGGCTCTGCCGCATCGCCCGCACGCCCCGGGTCATCGACGCGGCCCGGCTCTGCGCCGTGGCGTAGTCGTCGCACCCGCGCACCGGGTTCCACCGCAGCGTCGACTCCAGCGCGCCGAGCCCGGCGGGGTTGAACAGCAGCACCGGCCGGCCCTCGCCGCTGCGCAGGTGGTGGGTCATCTCGTAGATGTCGTGCTTGGTGCTGGTGGCCACCACGGCGCCGGCCGCGTCGATGATCGCGCCCATCAGCCACGCGGTCTTGCCGGACTGCGGTGGCGCGATCGCCAGGATCACGTCCCGGTAGGAGGCGTAGAGCCGGCGCGCGTACGCCGGGCCGACGACCGACTCACCGAGGTAGACGCCGTGGTCGGTGACGTCCAGGGCGTTGCGGAACTGCCGCAGATGCCACGCCCGGTTCCACCAGGTGATGTGCTTGTACGACGGCCGGGTGTGCCCCGCGACCTTGATCGTGGACACCGGCGACAGGTGCTTGCGCAGCGCCATCCAGTCGGCCCAGCCGGGGTTGTCGTACCGGGCGCGGACCCGGCCGCGCCGGTTCAGCCGCCGATAGAGGGTGTGCGCCCCCCACACGGTGGCCGCCGCGCCCATCCCGAACAGGCCGGTGGGGATGGTGCCGGCGAAGATGTCGAGCACGGCCGTATGCCCGGCCGCCGCGTTGGCGTTGAGCTGCTCGCCGGCCACCCCGGCGAGGTACATCAAGCCGCTACCACCGAGGGTGGCGACAGCGCCCGCTTGCAGGTCGCTACCGTTCTTCTGCTGGGACATGGAGCTATCTCTCCTGTTCCGGTTCATGCCGGGGCGGCGTGTCCGCGCCGCCCCGGTCCATTGATGTCGCGGGATGCGACCGAGCCGTCACCGTAGATCACGAGTACGACTCGGTCGACCCCGTCGCCCCTATCGGCCGCCGGCTCCCGCCAGCGTCCCGTCCTGCGCGTCGACCAGCTTCTTCGCCTCGGTCAGCAGCCGTCGAGCCTGCCGGTCACCGACGCCGTACCGCTCGGAGACCTTCGCCGCGTCCAGCTCCACACCGGCCGCCATCTCCTTCGCCAGCTCTGCCGCGCGCCCACCGATCGGCCGGGCGTTGCGCAGGGCCTCCTCCAGTTCCTCCCGCAGCGCGTCCAGCTCGGCCCGCAACCGCGTCACCTCGTGGCCCCGTTCCTCAGCCGTCCGCTGTGCGTCGGCCCGCTGCGCGGCGACCTGGTCCAGCTCGGCCCGCACCGCCGCCACCATCGCGCCGGAGTCACCGGCCGACGCCAGCTGCTGCCGCACCGTGGCCAGCTCGGCACGCAGGGCCTGCACCTGCTCGTCCCGACGCGCGGCCACCTGGTCCAGCTCGGCCTGCATCGCCCGGACCTCCTGGTCGCGCTGCTGCGCCACCTGCTGCGCCCGCTCCCGCTCGGCGGCGAGCTGCTGCCGGACGTCTTCCAGCGCGGCGTTAACGGTGGCCAGCTCCGCGGCGACCCGCTCGGCTTCCTCGCGCTCCCGCTCCACCTCCTGCTCGTCGACGGGCTGCTGCGCCTTCTCTACCGACGTGATGACCGTCTTCATGACCTCCGACGTCGGCTTGACGCTCGTCTTCATTACGTGCGCGGCGGCGAACCGGCGGCGGGCCTCGGCCAGCACGTCCTCCCGCGTGGTCTCGGCCCGCTTGACCATCGACCGCTCACCGAGCCACCGGAACGGCCACCGGCCGTTGCTCCAGCGGATCGCGCGTGCGAGCTGTCGCACCTGCCACTCGCGGTTCTCGTCGTCGACGTCCTCGTCCTCCGGGGCCATCGCGCCGATGGCGAGGAACGCGCGCTTGGGCGTCCACCGCCACTGCGTCTTCTTGCCGGTTCGGGTGGTGACCTGCAACAGCCGCAGGTACCACATGTAGCTGCCCAGCACGACCACGACGACCCGGCCGACCGCTACGGAGCCGTTCTCGCTGCCCAGGATCGCCAGCAGGCCACCACCGGTCACGGTGGTCCAGAAGAACCCGCCCGCCGGCCCGAACCCCGCGTTGGGCTGCTCGACGCCTTCCTTGTCCTTGGTGGTGCCCTTGCCGTGGGCGTAGATCATGCCGACAGCGGCCCAGACGCACGCCTCGATGAACCCGGCCAGCAGACCGGCCTCCACCTCGGGCATGTTCAGCGTGCGGCGGAAGAACTCGTAGACACCGGTGATCGTGATGAACGCGACGCCGGCCTGCACCACGCCGAAGCCGATGCTGGCCTTCGCGTTGAGGTTCTGTCCCCGCAGTGCCCGGATGACCCCGACCACCACGAGCACCAGGACCAGGGCGCCGACACCGATGCCAACCCACAGCATCTCGTCGGGATGGTCCGTGATCCACGACCACACCTGATCAATACTCACCGCGCGACCCCCGTCCCCCGGGTCGAGCAGGCCGGCCGGCCTGTCGAGCCCTGATCGCCGCCGTCCCACGACGGTAGGCCCGTACGCTGGGAACTGCGCATGGTTATTTCCTCCTTGCGTTGTCGGGCCCCGGCGGGTGATGGCAAGTCGGCTGCCGGGGCCGAGGGCACCTCAGGCTTCGCGGCGGCTCAGGAATTCGTCCAGGGCCAGCTCTACGACCGCCTGTACAGACGTGTCGTGCTTCCGGACGAAGCCGCGCACCCGCTCGCTGAGGTCTTCCGGGATTCGGGTGCTGATCTGCACTCGGGCCTGGCTCTGCCGCCGTGGCGGCATCGGCGGCTCGTCCGATGCTCTGGGTGATCTCGTCATGAGCATGATCGTACGTTACCCGCTTTCAGTTTTGCTTGCAAGCTTGCTAGCAAGCAGGCTAGCGGGTACGGTCGGGACATGAGCTTGACCGGCCGCCGATGGCGGAGACCTCCGAGGGTGTGCCCGCCGTTCTGCGCGGGTGATCACCAATGCACAGCGCAGCACGGCTACCCGAGCGGTGAGCACCGGTCGGAGCCGATGACCTGGCGGACCAGGTACGGCCGGCTGGTGGCAACGCGGATTGAGGACATGGACGGCAACGGCCGCATGGAGATCCGGGTGAGCGCCCGGCTCGACGTCGACGAGCGGACCGCTCACGTCCAGGCGCAGCAGTTGGCCGTACGAGTCGACGAGATCGTGCGGGAGGTGATGGGCCTGCCGGCGTTCGACGCGCCGCCGGTCGGTCCGCAGATCAGCAGCCGGAGCACCGGCTACCGGTGAGGTAGGTCAGCCCCCGGCGGCGGGTTCAGCGCCGGCCCGGGGGCCTAGATCGGGAGGAAACCCCGACCATGACTCAGCACAGTACAAGCCCCGGCCTCGGTCGGCGGTGTCGCACTTCTCGCACCTTCTTTGACCTGCGCACCTGGCAGCCCCGTGGGGCCGGACCGATCGCGGTCCGACCCGCGCGGGGCCGTCAGGTCGACGGTCAGCCGCTCCCCTGCCCGGTGGGTTCAGCACCGGCGGAGAGCCATTCAGGGAGGAAACCCCTCATGGCGAAGAAGTCCGACGTCGAGGCCGCCAAGCAGCAGCTCGCCAACGCGATGACCGCGAACAAGGTCATCGGCGGCCGGCAGGCCCGCAAGGACGTCGAGAGCGCCACCGCCAAGCTCCAGGCCCTCACCGGCCTGGGCTGGAAGTAGTCCCCGGTCGGCGCGGGCCGGGCCCACGTCCGGTCCGCGCCGGCGAGCACAGCGACCGGTAATGCAGCAGCCCCCGGGGGTGCAGGAACACCCGACCGGGGGCCTAGATCGAGAGGGAACCTCGACCATGACTGACCAGCTTACGGAGCCCGTGACGTTCCTCGACATCGACATCCCGGTAACTCGATGGGCGACCGCCGATCAGGCCATGACCTGCCACCACTGCCGCGCCGCGATCCGCCCCGGGGACGAGGTGGCCGTGCTGCTCAACGCCACCACCGTCTGCGTCGACTGCGTGGAGGTCGGCTGACGGGGCCGGTGGGGACCGGCTTCCCCGGGATCCGGTCCCCTGCCAGGCCCGCCAGCAGGCGGCCACCCCACGCCGCTCTTGGCCGGCGCAGGAACGCCGGCCAGGAGCCCGACCGGGAGGGAACCCCGGACATGGCCAAGACCGACAAGCGCACCGACACCAGCACGGCCCTGCCCCCCTACGACTGGCAGAGCAAACCCCCGACCCGGGACACCGACGCGGCGTGCGAGCAGGTGCTGCGCGACATGAACCGGCCCCGCCGGCTCGGCCGCTGACTCCTCGGAAGGACGCAGATGAACCTCACGCCCTCAGTGGTCGTCCTGTGCGGATCGACCCGATTCAAGACCCACTTCGAGCAGGCCAACCGCGCTCTCACCCTGAACGGTCGGATCGTGCTCGCGCCGGGCGTGTTCGGCCACGCCGACGGCATCGAGCCCACCGACCAGGAGAAGACCCTCCTCGATGCACTCCACCTGCGAAAGATCGACCTCGCCGATGAGGTGCTCGTCGTTAATCCCGGCGGCTACATCGGCGACAGCACCCGCAACGAGATTGCCTACGCCCAGCGTGCCGGGAAGCCCATCAGCTACCTCCACGACGCCCAGGCCGACGCGGCGAGGAGCACCAGCCGTGGCTGACACCAGCATCGAGTGGGCCACGAAGGTCTGGAACCCGAGCACCGGATGCGACCGCGTCTCTCCCGGGTGCGACAAGTGCTACGCCCTGACGATGGCCCGCCGGCTCAAGGCGATGGGGTCGGCGAAGTACCAGGTCGACGGCGACCCGCGTACCTCCGGTCCCGGGTTCGGGCTGACGCTGCACCCGGACACCCTCACCACGCCGCTGGGCTGGCACCAGCCCGAACGGATCTTCGTCAACAGCATGAGCGACCTGTTCCACGCGCGGGTGCCGGTGGAGTTCGTGCAGCGGGTGTTCGAGACGGCCGCGGCGACGCCGCAGCACACGTACATGGTGCTGACCAAGCGGGCCCGCCGGCTGTCCCGGCTCGCCCCGCGGCTGGACTGGCCGGAGAACCTGTGGATCGGGGTCAGCGTCGAGAGCGCCGACTACCTCGATCGCGTCGACGACCTGCGCGCCGTCGACGGTGCGGCCTGCCGGTTCGTCTCGGCGGAGCCGCTGCTGGGCCCACTGGACGGGCTGGACCTGTCGTGGATCGACTGGCTGATCGCCGGCGGCGAGTCCGGGGCGGGCGCCCGGCCGCTGGAGCTGGAGTGGGTGCGTGACCTGATCGCCCGCTGCGACCGGTGGGGCACCGCACCGTTCGTCAAGCAGCTCGGCGCGGTGTGGGCCAAGCAGCACGGCGCGGACAGCAAGGGCGGCGACTGGTCGTACTGGCCGACCGATCTGCGGGTCCGGGAGTACCCGTTGGGCGCCGAGGCGGTGACCCGGTGAGCCGGCGGATTCAGCGCCGGCGTACCGCCGGGTGGCAGATGCCCGCGGGCGCCGTGTACGTCGGCCGTCCGACCCGGTGGGGCAACCCCTATCGGGGCAGCGAGAGCGAGCGAGCAGCGGCCGTGAAGGCGTACGCGCAGCTGCTCGACCACCGCCCGGATCTCGTGGCCGCCGCCCGCGCCGCGTTGGCCGGCAAGACCCTCGTGTGCTGGTGCCCGGTCACGAAGCCCTGCCACGCCGACATCCTCGTGGCGGTGGTCGACGGGCTGAGCCCGTTGGACGCCGCCCGCCGCCTGTTTCCGCTCGGGTGACCCGGTGGCCAGGGGCAGCGACGGGCCGGTCCTGGACTGGCGGCACTGTGCCGTCGCCGACGACCAGCCCTGCGTGATCTGCGGGCGGCCGACTCCACTGCGGAGCCCGGCCGGGAAGCCGTGCCACAAGACGTGCGCCGAGGCGTGGACCGCCGCGCACCAGAAGTGACCAGCAGGGCCGGGGCGAACCAGCCCCGGCCCTCACCACGCCCGAGAGGGGGTGCGACAGGTGCGAGACGTGCCCGCAGTGCTTCACCAGCCCTCCCTGCCGCAGGACGTCGACCTGCCCCGAAGGGATGCCAGACCCGCTGGCCGCCCGCAAGGGCCACGCCGCTACGCGGTGCCCTCCGGGCAGCCCTTGCCCGCGGCCAGCGGCCCCGGCATGGCGGAGCCCAGGACGACGACCTACCGCAGGGAGGACCAGATGGCAGCGCAGCTCTACACCGCCGAGCAGGTGCTCGCCATCGCCACCGAGGCGTACCTACGGGGCCGGTACGACGCCGACGTCAACGACATGCGCGGCACGTGGGCCGAGTTCGACGAGCCCCGCGCCACCCGTGAGCAGCGGGTCGCCGCCCGCCTGGCCGACATGGACCACCGAGCCCGCGCCCGAGCCGCCCGCGAGGGCCGCCCCTACCGGATCTACCGAGGTGGCCCCGTCTACTGGGACACCGGCCGCCCCGCCCAGCACCGCATCGCAAGCTGAGGAGAACCCACATCATGCTCAAGCTCTACAGCGAGTTCGCCGGAGTCGGCGGCGACACCGAGGGCGCCACGAAGGTGCCCGGTGTGCAGGCCATGCTCGCCGTGAACCACTGGAAGGTCGCGGTCGAGTCCCACGCGGCCAACTTCCCCCAGGCCGACCACGAGTGCGCCGACGTCAAGGCGCTCGACATGGACAAGATGCCCCGCGCGGACATCTTCTGGGCCAGCCCGGCGTGCCCGCCGTGGACGGACGCCCGGGGCAAGCGGCGCGACTTCGACAAGCAGACCCAGCAGCAGGGAGTCCTGTTCGGCGAGAAGGAGCCCGACGAGACCACCAAGCGCGCCCGAGCGCTGATGGAGGAGATCCCCCGCTACCTGGAGGCGATGACCCGGCGTGGCCGGCCGGTGCTGGCCGGCGTGGTAGAGAACGTGGTCCAGTGCCGACTGTGGGCCGACTGGGACCGCTGGATTCGCCAGATCGAGGGAATCGGCTACCGCACCCGGGTCATCGCGTTCAACTCGATGCACGCCCGCGGTCCGCGCTCCCGCCGGCCGCCGCAGTCCCGCAACCGGCTGTTCGTCGGCTACTGGCACCGGTCCCTCGGCCGGGATCCGGACTGGGACAAGTGGCTGCGGCCCCGCGCGTACTGCCCCGGCTGTGACGAGTGGGTGGACGCGCTCCAGGTGTTCAAGAAGCCCGGCGCCGACATGGGCCTGTACCGGTCGCAGTACCTGTACCGCTGCCCCAGGTCGACCTGCCGGCACCGGCCGGTGGAGCCGGAGGTGCTGCCGGCGCTGGCCGCGATCGACCCGACGATCCCGGGCACGCCGATCAGCGAGCGACCCGAGCCGCTCGCGCCGGCGACCCTCGACCGGATCCGGGCCGGGATGCGCCGCTACTGGCTGCCGATGATGACCCCGGCCGGTGGGACGTGGCGCGACGACGCGCTGCCGCTGCACCTGCCGATGCCGACCCGGACGACCCGCGAGTCGGACGCCCTGGCCGTGCCGCCGCTGCTGGCACCCGGGGGAGGCCAGCGCGCCACGGTCGCCGCAACGACCCTGGCGCCGCAGCGCACCCGGACCACCCGCAACGAGACGGCGGTGGCGCAGATGCCGTTGCCGTTCCTCACCCCGTTGCGTGGCGGAGGGGACACCGGCCGGGCCCGCTCGATCGTCGAGCCCTTGACGACGGTCTGCGCGAGCGGGAACCACCATGGGCTGGCCCTGCCGCCGCTGGTGATGCGCAACTTCACCGCCCGCGGCGACCAGGGGCAGATGTGCACGCCGGTCGACGAGCCGCTGCGCACCATCACCGCTGGCGGGAAGCAGTCCCTGCTCACCTGGCAGCGGGCGCTGCTGGTGCCCTTCTACAGCAACTCCGGGACCGCGAACACGGTGCAGGTGCCGGTCGGCACGCTCACCACCCGCGACCGCTACGGCCTGGCGATGCCCGGCGCAGACTTCCCCACCGACGTCGACGTCGACGAGCTGCTCGGCGACGTGCTGTTCCGGATGCTGGAGCCGCACGAGATCGCCGCCGCGATGGGCTTCCCCGCCAGCTACAAGACCGTCGCCAAGAGCAAGAAGCACAAGGTGCGGCTGTTCGGCAACGCCGTCACCCCTTCGGTCGCCGAACTCATCGTGTCCGCCCTCGTGGAGACCATCACCGGGGATCAGCTCCCCTACGAGCCCGCAGCCTGACCGGAGGAACCGACCATGACTAGACACGACGCCAACCCGGCCGGCGACGGCCCGCAGCTGGTGGTGCTCATCGGCGCGGCCGGAGCGGGTAAGTCCACCTGGGCCGCAGCCCGCTACCGGCCGTCGCAGGTAGTCAGCCTGGACGCGCTGCGCGCCGTGGTGGCCGACGACGAGTGCGACCAGGACGCCACTGCTGACGCGGTCGCCCTGCTCATGACGATCGTGAACGCGCGTCTGTCGCGCCGGCTGACCACCGTGGTCGACGCGACCAGGCCCAGCCGTAGTTTCCAGCCCAAAAACAACGCCAAGGGGACCCGGCGAGGGCTACGACAACTTCGTGATCTCGACAGCCCGAGCGGGATAGCCATCTTGGCCGGGAACTTCGTAGCGGCACCGCACTTGCTCACCAGGCGTGAGGCTGCGGTACTCGGTAGGCCCGGCGACGATCGCGGAGTAGTGGGCCCAGACGGTGAGCTCGGCGTGGTCGAGCGCGAGGGTTCCCCACCCCTCTTCGGCGTTCCAGCTGCTCACCACGCCGGTGTCCTGGGTGCTTTGGCCGCCCATGAGCACCACCGTACCGAGGCCGCTCGGGCTTGGCGCCCAACAAACCCGTACCCGACTTGTTGGGCACTCCGGCTTTCTGCACAGGTTTGTTCAACAGCGCCGACCGGCCAGATAGCCGGTTTCTGATCTTGTCCGGTAAGCGGTCGATTCTCGGACAGCACCGCGCCGGAACCGCGCCCCATTCACATTCGCCGCCGCAGGCCCGTCACCTTCGGCAGTGCCCGATCGATGCACAGGGCAAGGGGTCGCGCGTCGACGGGCCACGTGCCACCTCTGCCGCACCGCACTGTCGACGACGCGCAGCACGGCCGGCACCCGGGGGGTGGGTGCCGGCCACACGCTGTCTCCGGGCACCCCCGCATCGTGAGCAGACACGGACCCCGTGCTCGCGGATCGAGTTCACCGCTCGTCGCGGCCCTTGCGATAAGAAGCCACAAGCCATCCGAGGAACCCGATGAGCAGGAGAATCACGACAAGGACACTGACCTGCCAGGGCTTCATGGCCTGGAAGCGTATCGAACCTCGCGAGCGCTTTGTGGGCAGGTCCGGACGCTACGGCCGGGTGGAGAGCTTGATCAACCCTCAGTTCTTAGCGTTGTTTTTGGGCTGGAAACTATGGCTGGGCCGACCAACGGCGTACCGGCCGAGCGCGCCGAGCTGCTCTCGGCCGCCGCCCGCCACCAGGTGCCTGCCGCCGCCGTGGTGTTCGGCACACCGCTGGAGACGTGCCTGGACCGGCAGCGCAGCCGCCCCGCAGCCCTGCCCGGTCGGCGGTGGGGCCGCGCCGTGCCCGACTCCGTCGTGCGCAACCAGCACCAGCGCACCCGGGACAGCCTGGCCACCCTGACCGCCGAAGGCTTTGCCCAGGTGGTCAGGGCATGACCTGATCTTGTTTTCCCACCGCCCGGCCATGCTCGATCCGGCCGGGCGGTGTCGTGTCTGCCGCCACCGGCCGCCGGAAAGGTAGACACCAAATAGGCCACTAGAAAGCGTCTGAACTGGCTTTATAGTGGCTGTCATGCGAGTGGTTAACGTACGAGTTCGACGGGCCACAGCTGATGCTCTGGCAGACGCCGTCAGCGCGGCCCGCGAGGCAGAACGGCAGTGGTGGATCGAGCGCCGCACTCAGGTGGCTCGGCGAGCAGCAGCCGAAGACCTTCCCGTGGGTGCCCGCAACGCGCTGCTCGACGCCCTTCATGTCGAGTTCGACCAGCTTCGCGCTGCCGGCACGATGCGGGGCACCCGCACCGCGTACGTCCTGCCCGCGCTGCGGGAACTGCTCGACGAGCGAGGCTGGACGGCCAGGCGGTGGCGGCCGGTTCCCCGACAGCGTCGCGGCCGGCCATGGGGCACCCACGACGAGGGGTTCGACTCCAGGGTGGCTCTGCACCTGCCTGACGACGTCGGCGAGTTGCTGGTGCGCGCCTGTTACTGGACATCCCAGCCCATCGTGACCAGGTTGCAGGCGTGGTACGACCAGCACGGTGACCACTGGCGGGGCCAGCTGCACAGCCCGGACGCCCGGTGGCGCGGAGCCGGCCCCAGCCACACGGACCTGCACGAGCGAGAGCTGCTCATCGCGCGGGTCGTCACCACCGGCAAGGTGCTGCGCGAGGCCATCGAGTGCGCCCTCGGAACGGCGGGAAGGTAGAAACCTTACCGGCGTTAAAAACGGCTCTGAGCTGCAATTTTGCTTGTTGACCGGTGGGAGTCCTATGCCTACGGTGGAGGCATGTTGCAGATCAGGGTGGAGGGTGATCCGGCCGAGGCTCGGGCGCTGTTGGAGCGGCTGCGTGGCGCAGGGATCGAGGTTCAGGTGGGCACCACCAAGAACCGGGGCGACTTCGCGCACGTGTACGCGGTGGTGCGGATGCCGGACTGGCCGGCCGAAGCCCCGGCGGCCGGGTCGGTGCGGGTGCCGGTGGTGGTGGGTCGACCGATCGAGGCCCGCAGGCGGGGGCTTCGATGACCAAGGCCCCGCAGACGAAGAGTCCGACCGACTTCGGGCCGGTCCAGGTGCTTCGGCGCACCGGGCTGGCGGAGTGGCAGTGGGACGCGGCGACGGCGGCCGGGCTGATCCCGGCCGCCGACGTTGGCGGCAGCCGCTGGTCGGTGGCGGTGGCCGACGACGTTGCCGCCCGCCGGGACGAGATCGTGTCCGCCGTTGGTGACGAAGCTCCGATCGGCGGTAACCGGGCTGCGCAGCGTCTCGCCGAGCGCACCGGCCTGACCGTCGACAAGCGCGACGTCGAGGCTCTGGCCGATGCCGGTGTGCTCACGGTGGCCGGCTGGTACAAGACCTGGGCGCTGTGGGACTGCAAGGCCCTGGACGCGGTCGACGTCGACCATCTCGCCGCGATCGTCGCCGAGCGGCAGGCGTGGGTCGCTGCAAGCGTGTCCACGTGGGACGCCCCCGCCTACCTCGGTTGGCGCAAGGCCGACTTCGAGAAGGTCGCCCGCGAGCGAGGTCTGCGGCCAGGTCGGGGCGACCGGTACGCCAAGGCAGACCTGGACGCGCTCGCCGGTGATGAGGACCTGGTCGAGCAGCTGCGCGTCGACCGGCTGTTGATGGCCGATCAGGCCGCCACCTACCTGGAGATCCGCCCGACCGACTTCAAGTACCTGGTCGCTTCAGACTTGATCGCGCCGACGAAGTACACGTGTGTGGAGATCACCCGCTACCACGAGGTGAGCGTCCCGCTGTACCGGGTGGGCGACCTTGATGGGCTGCGCGAGTACCCGGGCATCGACTGGGAGGCCGTCCACTCCGTGAAGGCCGGCGAGCCGTCGCCGCTGCGACACCTCGCCCGCCGGCCCGTGGACCGGGCCGCCGTGATCCGCCGGTGGGTGGCCGAACTGGGCGCGCGACACGGCATGGAGGTGTGGGCCTGGTGGCACCGCGGCGCCGGCCGCTGGGAGATTGACTGGGAACGCGTCGACGGTGCCCCTACCCCCGACGAGGTGCGCAAGACGATCGCGGCGCACCCGCACCTCAAGGCGCACCGCGCCGAGATCGCGGTGGCCACCGACGCGGGGGCGGCTATCCGCTGGGCGCGGGCGATGCGCGAGCCCGCAGCGGCGGTCATCCTCGACACCGAGACCACCGGCTTGGCCGGCTACATCGTCGAGGTCGCCGTTATCGACGCCTGCACCGGCGAGGTGCTGCTCGACACCCTGGTCAACCCCGGCTGCGAGGTCGAGTCCGAAGCCCGGTGGGTACACGGCATCAGCGACGCCGAACTCGCCGACGCGCCTTCCCTCGCTGAGGTGCTACCCGATCTGCTCGCCGTCACCCAGGGCCGCACCGTGCTGGCCTACAACGCCGACTTCGACCACTCCACCGTCGTGCGGCACGCCCGCCGCGATGGACTGGACCCGGCCCACCTCGCCGCCCCCGACACATGGTCGTGCCTGATGGGCCGCCGCTCCGATTGGTTGCTGCGCCGTCGGTGGCTGCCCCTCGGCGGCGGTCACCGTGCCCTCGGTGACTGCCAGACCGCGTTCGAGCTGCTCTGCGCCATGACCGCACCGGCCCACCAGCCCAAGGCCCTGCGCCGCTGAACTGACTTGATCGATTCGCGCCGCCCGGCCATGCTCGATCCGGCCGGGCGGTGTCGCGTCCACCCGCGACAGAGCCCGGCCAGCATCGAACGGAATTGGTCATTCGGATGCGCCAGGAGGTGTGTCGGGCTACTGGCGGTAGCTGTCGCAGAAGTACGATCCTGCGGAACACTCATGACCTTGACAGGAGGCCGCGCCTCACGCGCGACACCTAACTCCAGATAAAAGCAAAGCCCCAAACCCTTGTTCGTTTGGCCGCGCACCAGGGTTTGAGGCTTTTCCAAGCTCGGAGGCCAGAATAGCACCCAGCCCCGGGCTGGGTGCTTCTTTGTCTCCAGACACGTCGGCGTGTCGGGCCGGTTCTCCGCGCCTTCTGGAGCGCCCAGCCTTACCCCCGCCCGTTGACCAGCGGTTCCTGGTCGAGACGAGCCGCACCGGGCAGACCCGGCTGGCCGCGCCGCCCGGTGCGCGCCGCCGTCTGGTCTATCCGACCGGTGTCCAGACTCCGTGTGTGCCGTGCGCGGCTGCGGGCGTCGACCGGCAGGGCCTGCCCCGTGACGGCGCCGACTCCGTCGCGCTGTGCATGTCGTGCTGGCGTGGCCGCAGCGCCCGGGAGTACCGGCGTCTGGTGGCCGAGGCGGTCGACGACGTCGACACCGCGTGCGCGGCGTGCGGCGACCCGGAGCCGTCACCGGCGTGCTGGTTGTGCGGCTACTCCTGGCTGGTCGAGCAGCGGGCGAGGTTCGAGCAGGACCAGGCCGCCGAGGCGGCGGCCGTCGACGCGCGGTTCGCGTTGCTGGCCGAGCGCGCCGAGGCCGACGCCCGGGTGGCCGAGTTGACCGGCTGGGTGCAGCGGCTTCGCACCACGGTGGAGTCTTACGCCGCCGGCGGGCCGCAGGGCCGCGCGGTGGAGCTGTTCGCCGAGCTGCTCGCCCGCGAGGCGGCGGCGCGCGCCTCCAGGCGTGGCCGGCCGTCGCGGCTGGCCCGGGTCGCCGCCGTGCTGGCCGTCGACGCCGACTACCGCACCGGCCGCCGGTCCCTGCCCGGCCGGGACCGCTCCGCCCAGTTGGCCGGCTGCACGACCCGCACGGTCACCGACTGCTGGGCCCGCGCCGAGGCCCTCGGGTGGGCGGTCCGGACCCGCCACGGCCGCCGGCTGAGCATGGCCGAACGCACCGAGCTGGGTCGGTACAACGACCGGGCGGAGTTCGACCTGCTGCCGCTGCACCGCGGCGACCCGGCCGCCCGCGCCCCGTACGTGCCGGTGGCGCTGCTGGTGCTCGACGACCTTCTGCAGCACGCCCTGGAGTTGCTCGCCGAAGCCGAGGACGACGTCGACGCGCTGATCGCCCGCACCGGTGCCGTGGTCGACCACGCCGGCATGGTCCGCCGCGCGCAGCTGCGCCAGGCCGTGGCCACCGCCCGTGACACCGTCCTGGCCGACGTCGAGGCCATCGCCGCACGCCAGATCGAGACCGGGAATTTCTTCCCCCCCCGCTCGGCGTCTCAAGGTGAGTACTTAAGTTCCTGCTTGTCTCGGGGTTTCAGTTCTACTCCGCGGCTCTCGTACTCCGGTCGGGTGGCCCGGACGAGCCGGAGGGAAGAACGCGCTTCGCGCTCACCAGCCGAGAGCGGGCGGGCCTCGGCCGGGTGCGACGGGTCGCACTGCCTACGGCGTCCTAGGACGCGCCACGCGACGTGTCGACCACCACGGCGCGCTCCGGAGTGGAGAGGCTGGGCGTACGACCTCGCCCGAGCGCTCATCCTGCGCTGGACGTGGCTGGCGGACACGAGCCTGCCCCGGGTGGCCGCCACGCTCGGCGCGGCGCTGAGCCGGGACTGGACGGCCGAGACGCTCGACTCCTGGGTGCGGCGGACGCGTGGCGGTCGCGGGCTGCTGGACGCGCCCGACCACCCGTGCGGCTACCTCAAGCGGGTGCTCGACGAGGCGTTCACCGGTGACCTGGCGCCGCCGCTGCCGGCACGCCGGCACGCCGAGCACCGCCGCCGGGTGGCGACCGAGGCCGCGGGCACGGCCGCCGGGGGGCTGGCTACCGCCCGCGCCGGGTGGGACGACCGCGACGAGGCTGCGCGAGCGGAGCGGGCGGGGCCCGGCGAGGGCCGACGTCGGGCCTTGGCGGCGGCGGGCGCTGCCGCCCGGGGTGACCACGCCGCCGCCCGCGCCATCGCCGCGGCCGAGGACTGGCCCGAGGTCGCGCAGCCCGGCGGAGGTCTGCCGCCCGGCCCGGCCAAGACGTAGCACACCCCACTCACAGCGGCTCACAGCGCAGGTCAGAGCCGGTTCTGTCAGCCGGCCGGTGGTCTGTCAGCGCCGGCCGGCTGGCACCGGCGCCTTCTGACTGGCGACCGCCACGACCCCTTCCGTAGGGGGTTCCGTGGGGGCTTCGTCGCCCGGTCGTCGGCGAGCACCCGCAGGCGGGCCCGGACGGCGGCTCACAGTGCAGGTCAGTGGCCGTTTGACAGACCGGGCCGGCGGGCCGGGAAAGCCAGACACCCCTCCTGTGGAGGGGACTCCTCTCTCCCCTGAGCACGTCGCCGTGCCACCCCGGGGCGTGGTCTCGCACGTGTCGCACCCTGCTCCCGGGGGCTGGCCGGTCAGGCGTCGGCGAGGCGGAGCCGGTGGTGTGCGGCGGTGGCGACCAGGGCGACGTCACCGCCAGCGGTGCGGACCGCGCTGGCGACGGCCCGCAGCGCGTCGTGCTCGGCGCCGTTCAGGTCGTGGGTGACCCCGTCGTGGTGCAGCAGCTCGACGAGTTCGCCGGAGATGTGGGCGAGCTGCTCGCCGAGCTGCGCGAGGCGGGACAGGTGCGCCACGGTCGGGGTGGTGGAGGTGAGCAGCGCGTGCTCCTGGTGGCCGCTGGCCGCAGTGGGGTCCGTCATGCAGGCGAGGCTACGGGGCGGAGGCGACGGCCGCCGCCGGCCGCGAGCCGGTCGCCGCGCCGGCCGGGTTCGTGGCCACTTCTTCTCCCGGGTCGCGTGGTCGCCGTCCGTGTGCGCTCGCGGTGACGTCCCGACCTGGTGGCGTCGGCGCGGCGCCCGCCGGGGTCGTCAGTCGGTGGGCGCGGTCGAGGCGTTCGGCTTGGTCGGAAGGGTGCGAGGTGTGCGACACGAGCGGGCAGGCACCGGGGAGACCGGGCGGGGTAGTGGCTGTCACGCGGCCGGCCGGCGGGGTTCGGCCGCGTCGCGCAGGGCCCGCAGCAGGTCGGCCGGCCGCACGGTCACCGGTTCTTCGCCGGCGGCGGCGCGGGCGGCGAACGCCTCGTCGACCAGGTCCCGCAGCGCCTCGCTGACCGGTACGCCGCGGCGTTGTGCCTCGGCCATCACCCGGTCGGCCTGCTCTGGCCGGAATCGGCCGCCCAAGGTCACCATCGCGCCGGAGGCCGGCGTGTTGTCGACGACCGCGTTCGACCAGTCGCGCGACTCCAAGGACCGCAGCGCCTCGTCCCTGTCTGCCTTCTTCACCACTCGCCCCTTTCGGTGATCTTCGTCATCGCGGTCACCTCGTCCTCGTCGAGCCAGCGACCGCCGACCACGAGGTACTCGTCGTCGTCCTCTTCGGCCAGCAGCACCGCGAGCCAGCCGGCGTCGGTCAGCGCGGCGACCTGGAGCACCGTCCCGAGGTGTCGGCGCACCCGGGGCGGTGGCGCGGAGGTCAGCACCCACACCGCGAGCCGCCAGTTGACGTCGGCGGCGTTCAGCGCGTCGTAGCTGCGCTCGTCGAATCGGTACTCCACACCCACAGTTTACGACCGTTAACGGCCGCGCGTCAGTGATCGGGTGTCCCGCGCCTGCACTGGATTGCCGCAGCTCACGGCGGGGTGCGACACGTGCGACACCCCACGCCGCCCCTCTCGCCGGAGATGGTCCAGGGCCACCAACCGGCGTCAAGGGCGCTGCGCGTCGCTGCGCGATGGCCTGGCGGCCACCCTTGACCCCGGCCGCCGGCCCTGGTGGACAGGCTTCGGGAGGGGCGGCCCGGGGGAAGGTTGGCAACCCCGCCGGCCGCAGTGGTGGTCAGCGGGTGAGGTGCTGCGCCGGGTGCGACTGGTGCTACGCGGGCGGGTCGGGCAGCCGGTCGCGGATGCCGTCGAGGTCGGCCAGGGCGTGCTCGACGATCGCGGCGAGGATGACGTGCTTCGGGGCGCGGGTGGCGTAGTGCAGGTCGTCCAGGGCGCGGGCGAGGGAGTCGGCGACGTCGCGGCGCATGTACCAGGACCGGCGGTCCATCTCGACGGCGGCCGGCGTCGCCGGGCGCACCGCCGCAGAGGCCGGGGCGGCGGGTTGGTGGCGCTGGCGCAGGACGCCGAGCAGGTCGTCGACGCCGCGGCTGGCGGGCAGCTGCTTGCTCATCGGGCGGTCTCCAGGGTCTTTGCCAGGGCGCGGTAGACCTCGGCGTGGTGGCTGGTCGGGGCGTAGTCGACGACGGTGCGCCCGTGTCGGGCGGCCTCGGTGACCACCACGGACAGGGGCACGGTGCCCAGGATCGGCAGGCCGGCCTGTTCGGCGAGGCGGTCCAGGTCGGCGAGCACCGACCGGGCGTACACCGACGCCGGCCGCCGCAGCAGGCTCACGACCATGCCGTGCAGCACGAGCGGGTCGGTACGCAGGAACTCGTCCACGGCGGCGATCTGCGCCAGCAGCAGCTGCAACGCCTTGAGCGTGGTGTCTTCGGCCTGCACCGGGATCAGCACCCGCTGGACGTAGGTCAGCGCGTTGTCGGTGACGACGTCGAGGGTGGGCGGGCAGTCGATGAGTACCTGGTCGTAGTCGCCGTCCAGCGGCGCCAGGACCCGGGCGAGGCGTTGCTCGCGGCCCCGCAGCTTGTCCAGCTCCCGGGCCACGGTGAGCATGGCGGCGGTGTTGGGCAGCACGTCGAGCACGCCGCCAGCCTCGGTGGTGGAGTGCCGCACCGGCTCGACACGGGCGCGGCGGCTGCTGGTCAGCGCCTCGGCGAGGGTGAACCCGTCGGCCGGGGCGACCTTCAGCGCGTCGGTCAGGTAGCCGCTCGGGTCGAGGTCGACCAGCAGCACCCGCCGGCCGAGCTCGGCCAGGGCGCCACCGACGTTGATGGTCAGCTTCGTCTTGCCGACGCCGCCCTTCTGGTTCACCACGGCCGTGCTCGTCATGCCCGTGACCGTAGCGTCGCACCCCTCGCACCTGGCATCCGCCACGCGGCCACCAGCAGGAGTGCGACGGGTGCGACAGCCGAAAACATCGATGTTGATCTGTCGGGCAGACGACACACCCCTACCCATGCCGTACGAAGTTCCGTACAGTCATACGTAGATTCGTACACATGGGAGGGGTTGGAGATGGCGCTCAAGCATCTGCCGGACGGAACGGTGCAGCTGGAGGTCACGCCGGCGCAGGCCCGCGTACTCGGGGGAGACGCCTCGCTGCTGCTGGACTGGTTCGACTCCGCGCTGGTCGGCCTCGTGGCGCTGCGCGAGGGCCGCGCGGCCGACATGAGCCGCGACGACTGGCACTACCTCATCACGCACCTGGAGCACCGGCTCGCGCCACGCCTCGACGGGCTGCGCGACGCGGTGATCCGCGCCCACCACGGCGCCGGGGGCAGCCTCGCGGAGCTGGCGCTGGCGATGGACGTGGAGAAGTCGACCGCGCAGTACCGCCGCGACCGCGTCGTGAAGCGGGAGCCGAACGTCTGGGAGACGTGGGCCCGCGCCGGCGGCCCGCAGCACCCGGGTCAGCCCGCGAAGCGGTGGACCGCCCGGCTGACCTTCGAGGACGGCACCCAGGAGGAACTGCACGGGCTCACCGAGGACCACGCCCGGGACCTGGAGCTGCTCATCACCAACGACCGGCAGCGCACGGCCACGGTGGACAGCAGCACCGGCCGGCACACCTACCGCGCCGAGCAGCTCCAGGTCGTGGGGGTGTGGGTCAGCCGCAGCGAGCAGCAGCCCCGGTAGCGGACCTACCCCGCAGGCCATCGGCGCGGCCGGTGACCGGCGGGAGTGGCCCGACCCGGACCACTCGACGACGCAGGGGCGGCCCTGCCCTGGAAAGCCGGCCGCCCCCGCTTACTCCCGTGAAGGAGCCCCCTCATGCTCGCACGCGTGATCCTGGCCGCCCGGTGGGTGCTGCTGTCCTGCGGCTGCATGGTCACCCTGCACGGCAACGTCTCGGCGCCCACCTGGTGCCAGGACTGCCGCAAGCCGGTCACCTCGTCTGGAGGCACCCGATGACCGACCCGGGCACCGTCGCCGCGGTGTACGTCGCCCTGTTCGCCGGCCACCAGGTCGCCGACCACTGGATCCAGACCCAGAACCAGGCCGACACCAAGGGACAGCCGGGCTGGCGGGGCCGGTTGGCCTGCGTTCGGCACGTGGCCACCTACGGCGCGACCCAGCTGGTAGCGCTCGGGCTGCTCGCCCTGGCCGCCGACCTGACCGTGTCCCCGGCCGGGCTCGCCGCCGGCATGGCGGTCAACCTGACCACCCACTATCTCGCCGACCGGCGTACCCCGCTGCTGTGGTTGGCCGAGCGCACCGGGTCCGCCCGGTTCTGGCGACTCGGCACGCCCCGGGCCGGCCGGGACGACAACCCCAGCCTCGGCACCGGCGCGTACGCCCTGGACCAGTCCTGGCACTACGGCTGGCTGTTCGTCGCCGCCATCCTCACCACCATCATCTAGACCACCGACACCCGGAGGACAGACCCATGGGTTGGATCAACAAGGCGCTCGGCACGGGCCGGGATCTCAACCGCGTCGAGACCGAGCTGACCGGCATGGGCCCGCGCGACCCGCGCCGGGCCAAGCTCAGCAAGGAAGCCGCACGTCTCCAGCAGAAGCAGACCAGCGAGATCGCCAAGGCCATGAGCAACGGCGCCGACGAGCAGACCGTCCGCTTCGCCCTCGGACTGCACGGCCAGGGAGCCGACCGCGCCGACATGCGAGGCCGGCCGACCCCCGCGCAGGAACTCCAGCAGCTGATCGCCAAGCACGGCATCGAAAACGTCACCGAGGCCCTGCGCCGCCCCACCGACTGACCCCACCACCCCCCAAGCTCACCGAAGGGCGCTCCGTCACCACGGCGGAGCGCCCTTCTCGTGTGCCCGAATTCCATTTAATTCATTTCGTTTCATCGCGCCAACGAATCTAATTCTATGATATTATTTGGGCATGACTGATACGCAGACCCCCCAGGTTCAGCAGGAGTGCGCGTTTCCGGGCTGCGACCGCCCGGCCGAGCGGGCGGTTGGCCCGGGTCGGCCGCCGAAGTACTGCGAGAACCCGGAGCACAACGCGCAGACCGCGTTCCGGGTCCGGCAGGGCCGGCCGGCCGGCGGGCCGAGCGGTGAGCAGCCGGACCTCGGACGCCCGGTGACGATGGCCGGCGACACCGCCGCCGGGTCGGTCAAGGCGATCGAGCGGCTCAGCCGCGAGCTGGTCGACGCGTTGGGTCGGCACGCCGAGGCGATGCGGACGGTCGGCGACGTCGACGCGGCGGAGGCGCAGATCGAGGCCGTGACCACGGAGGCTGCGCAGAAGGTCAGCGACGCCGAGGCCGGCCGGGCCGCTGAGCACGCCCGGCGGGTGGCGGCCGAGAGCCGGGCCGAGCAGCTGCGCGTCGACGCCGAGGACATGGCCGCGCAGGTCGACGGACTGACCGGTGAGCTGACCGCGACCCGGGCCAAGGTGGACGACCTGGCCGGGCAGATCGACGAGCGCGCCGCCGAGCTGGAGCAGGTCCGCGCGGAGGCAGCCCGGGTCGGTGAGCTGGCCGCCCAGCACGAACGGCGGGTGGAGGAGCAGGCCGAGCAGCTGCGCGCCGCCGAGAGGTGGCGGGACGCCGCGAAGGAGGCCGCCCTGCTCAGCGAGCAGCGGCTGGCCGAGCAGACCGAGACGATCGAGGAGTTGCGGCGCCAGCTCGCCCGGACCGAGCAGGAGCGTGGCGCTCACCAGGCGGAGGCCACCGCCGCCCGGACCGCGCAGCAGACGGCCGAGGCCGCCGCGGTCGAGGCCCGCGAGCAGCTGCGGGTGGTGGAGCGGGAGCGGGACCAGGCCGAGGCCGGGCGGACGTCGGCGGAGTCGCGGCTGGCCGACCGGGACGGGCAGGTGCAGCAGCTGCGCGGAGAGCTGACCGAGGTACGGGCCAAGGTGGACGACCTGAACGGGCAGCTCGACCAGCGTGGCCGCGAGGTCGAGCAGGGCCGCGCCGAGCGGGACCAGGTCGCCGCGCAGCTGCGCGCCGTCGAGCGGGAGCGGGACCAAGCGGTGCAGCGGGTGGAGACCGTGCAGCGGGAGCTGGACGACGTTCGCCAGCGCGAGCGGGACCAGGCCGCCGCGCGACAGACGGCCGAGGCCGCCGCGGTCGAGGCCCGCGAGCAGCTGCGGGTGGTGGAGCGGGAGCGGGACCAGGCCGAGGCCGGGCGGACGTCGGCGGAGTCGCGGCTGGCCGACCGGGACGGGCAGGTGCAGGAACTGCGCGGGGAGCTGACCACGGCCCGAGCGGCCGAGCGGGAGGCCCGCGCTCAGGCTGCCGACCTCACCAACCAGGTCGCCTCGCTGGCCGGCCGACTCGCCGGGGGCGGCGACGCCCCGCGCGGTCGCGGCTGACCGGGGACGCTGTCTGGGGGTGGACATGGTGATGACCGCGACGGTCACCCATGTCCAGCCCGGCCGGTCATGTCGATGTCCGGGCGGACGTCGGTGGCCGCAGCGTCCGGTCATGGTGGTGACCGGTCATCCCGGTGTCCGCCGTGGCGGTCATGCCGATGTCCGGCCGGTCGTGTGGGTGGCCGGTGGTGGACATGGCGATGTCCGGGTGGACATGTTGATGACCGGGGCGGTCACGCCGATGACCGGCGCGCTTGGCCATGCCGATGTCCAAGCGGTCATGCCGATGACCGGTGGCGGACGGGGGATGGCCACGGTGGTCACTCGGATGACCCTGTGGCGGTCGCGGAGGCCGACCTGGTGGACATCAGTGGCCGCGCCCTGGCCGGTGCCGGGGGATCGCTGGCACCACCGTTCGGCCATAGCCTGCCCCCCTCGGTGCGGGGGGTGCTACTCGTGCGAGGAGTACGGCGCTGTTCGCGCAGGTGAGGACGTGGCGGGGGCGGGGGGTCATGATGTCCGGCCCCCGCCGGTCATGCCGATGTCCGGGCGGACGTCGGTGGCCGCAGCGTCCGGTCATGGTGGTGACCGGTCAACTCGGTGTCCGCCGTGGCGGTCATGCCCGATGTCCGGGTGGACGTGGTGATGACCGGGCGGTCACGCCGATGTCCGGCGCGGTGGACATGGCGATGTCCGGCCGGTCGTGTTGGTTGGCCGATGGTGGACATGTTGATGTCCGCGCGGTCATGCCGGTGGCCGGGTGGTGGACATCGGTGACCGGCGGGCCGGTCATGTCGGTGGCCGGTCAGGGGAGCCAGGTGGTGGAGCGGCGGGCGATGTCGTGGAGCTTGGTCACGGTGTCCGGGGTGAGGACGGTCGTCTGTCGGCGGAGCCAGCGGGCGAGTTTGGGCGCGGCGAGCACGGTGACGCCTTGGGGTTGGTGGTCGCCGCGTACGCCGGCGCCGACGACGGCGATGACCGGAGTGACGGTGATCGGGCCGCGGCCGATCGCGGCGCCCAGGAGCCGGCCGGCGCGGTCGGCTTCTGCGCGGGCTTTGGCCGCGTAGGCGGTGGGGTGCCGGTTGACGGTGATGCCGGCCGGGCCGGTGGAGACGAACCCGCGCGGGTGGTGCTTGGTGTTGATGGTGAAGATGCCGGCCGGGCCGATGAGGACGTGGTCGATGTCGGTGCCTCGGGTGCTGACCGGGACGGAGTGCAGGACGTACCAGCCGCCGCCGGGTCGGGTGAGTTTCCGCAGGTAGTCGGCGGTTTTCACTTCGCCGGCCGCGCCGATGCGCCACGCGCGTTCGTCGGTGCGTAGGCGTAGGAGCCGGGCGAGGAAGGTGGCCACGGGCCGGTCGCGGCGCAGCTGGGCGGCGACGGTGGCCGCGCCCTGGCCGGGCTTGTTGGCGGCGAGGTCGGTCCAGCCCTGCTGTCCGCGCTGGGCGGGTGGGCGTTGAGCTGGGCGTTCGTGGATGGTCACGCCGACTGGTGGGTCTTGTGGTGGCGGTCCGTACGCGTCGTTGCCCAGGTGCGTGGGCGGGGTGACCGGGCCGGCCGGCGCGGTGGGCGGGGTGAGGTGG